>JAJYBW010000435.1 GCA_021778815.1 Acidobacteriota bacterium
GCTCAGCCAGATTACGGATCTGCTGAAGAAGACGGAGCAATCGCAGCGCGTCCTCGATGAGGCTACAGAAGGACTCACATTCGATGTGCTCTCGTCAGAAGACAATCAGGATGAAACGCTTTCGATCGAGAAGCTGACGTCAGAAGAAGACATCAGCCCCATCATTCGACTCGTCGATACTATGGTGTTTACGGCGCTTGAGCGGCGAGCCAGCGATATTCACCTGGAAACCTTTGATGACAGTCTGCTGGTGAAGTATCGGATTGACGGTGTGTTGCAACATGCCATGGCGCCGATTGCGCGTGAGCATCACCAGACCATTCTTTCCCGAATCAAGGTGATGAGCGAGCTCGACATTGCTGAGCGCCGCGTTCCCCAGGATGGACGTTTCCGCGTCCGTTACAAAGGTCGCCTGATCGATTTTCGCGTCTCCATCATGCCGACTGTGCATGGCGAAAATGCGGTACTTCGTGTTCTGGATAAAGAGTCGATGAGCGAGACCTTCAGCTCGCTGACACTGAACGTTGTCGGGTTCGACGAGGACGATCTTCGTCGTTTTCGGCGCTACATCCGCGAACCGTACGGCATGGTCCTGGTCACAGGCCCTACGGGATCGGGCAAGACTACAACGCTCTACGCTGCATTAAACGAAATTAAAAGTGACGAAGATAAGATCATCACTATTGAAGATCCGGTGGAATATCAGATTCGCGGCATCACGCAAATTCCGGTGAATGAGAAAAAAGGTCTGACCTTCGCGCGCGGACTGCGTTCGATTCTGCGTCACGATCCTGACAAGATTCTGGTCGGTGAAATCCGCGACCAGGAGACTGCGCAGATCGCCATCAACTCCGCATTGACGGGTCACCTTGTATTCACAACTGTTCACGCGAACAACGTTGTCGACGTGCTGGGTCGTTTTCTCAATATGGGCGTCGAACCTTACAACTTTGTCTCCGCGCTGAACTGCATTCTGGCCCAGCGCCTGGTTCGCCTGATTTGCGAAGATTGCAAGAGACCCGTCCAATACGATCGTGAGACGCTGCAACTCAGCGGGCTCGACACAGCGGAATGGTCGGGATTTGAATTTCACGAAGGCGCCGGTTGTATTGAGTGCGGTGGCACCGGCTATCGCGGCCGTACAGCCATCCATGAACTTCTGGAGCTAAACGATAGAATCCGCGAAATTATTCTGGAGAAGCGGCCGAGCTCGGAAGTGCGCAAGGCGGCACGGGCAGAAGGCATGTCCTTTCTGCGGGAGTCGGCGTTGCAACGGGTGCGACTGGGCCTGACAACGCTGAAAGAGATTAACAAAGTTACGTTCATTGAAGCTTCGCGGTAAGCTGAATCTACATGCGCCTTTTTCCAACTTCACTGCAAACCGCAGTGCGTCCAAGGCTAGCCTGCGAAATCGCGCCGGATGGAATTCTTGCGGCCCGATCGGCCAGTATGGAGTCGCCGCTGGATGAAGCTGTTTTTGCTCCGCTGGCCGAGGGAGTTGTGTCGGCCGGGGTGACGGCGCCACTCTTTCATGACAGCAGCGTGGTGCAGGCGGTGCTGAAAGGTGCGCTCGACTCTTTCGAGAGTCGGGGGCGCGATTGGACGTTTATTGTGCCGGATGCGTGCACCCGCGTGCATATTCTCGACTTTGACACGCTGCCGGCCAAAGCACAGGAAATTCTGCCGCTGGTTCGATTTCGATTGCGTCGTATGTTGCCCTTCGACGCTGACCTGGCGGGCGTCTCTTACCAGTTGTTGAGTTCTCCGAATCCGGCCCGCAAAGACGCTCCAGTGCAGGTGATGACGGCGGCCATGCCGGCGGAAATTCGAGATGAAGTGGAATCCATGGCGCGAAGCCTGCAGCGTGAACCCGGCGTCCTGTTGCCCGCGACGTTAGCGGCGCTGGCCGCGCTGCCCGATACGGGTTCGCATCTATTGGTGCATACAGAAAAAGATTCCATGACCACCGCCATCACCCATGACGGAGAATTGTTGCTGTACCGGGCTACCGACCGGGCAACCAGCGATCCGGGAGAAATGGCGCAGGCTGTCCTGGTGGCTGCGGCGTATTTCGAAGACGCGTTGCATGTGCCCCTGCAGGAAGTTTGGGTGGCGGGTCTGGAGTCGACCGACGTGTTGCGGCAACATCTCGCGGCCGACGGAGCCTGGCAGATTCCATTGCGCGCGCTGGTGAATTCACAATCGTTTTCCGCAAACGGCGTGCCCAATCAGGTTGATCCTGGCCGTTTTACCAGCGTGGTGGGGGCGCTGCGCGGCTAATGCGGATCACTCTCAATCTCGCCTCCAGACCTTTTTTTGAACTTCGGCCGGTACTGCTGCGCCTGCGTATGTTGGGCGGAGCACTCGTTGTCCTGGCGCTGTTACTTTTTCTGCTGCTGCGCCAGGCGGAGGTCAAGGCTGATCGCGCAGAAGCCGTCGCCCACAAATGGAATGTCGCCACCCAGCAACTGCAACAGGAATGGCAGCAGGATCAGGCCCTGATGAAAGAGCCTGCTAATGCGGCGACGCTGCAGCGGTCGGAATTTCTGAATCAAATTTTCCGACGTAAATCCTTTTCCTGGACCACCGCGATGATGGATCTGGAGCGGGTGCTGCCCCAGGGT
>JAJYBW010000053.1 GCA_021778815.1 Acidobacteriota bacterium
AGAGCCAGGCACCTTCTACGATGACTATTCCATGCGCGCCGCTCCTGCAAAAGAAGCAAAGATGCGGATCGCGGATATGCCGGACTTCCATCCGCCGCAAGACCTGACGGAACGCCAACGCAAACAGTGGAACTACCAGAAATTCATGCAGCACTTCCTGGGC
This sequence comes from Acidobacteriota bacterium, assembly GCA_021778815.1. GTDB lineage: Bacteria > Acidobacteriota > Terriglobia > Terriglobales > Acidobacteriaceae > JAKAAZ01. The sequence continues at coordinate 164 of JAJYBW010000053.1, forward strand.
ACGCTGCGCTCCCAGGATGACAACATGGGCCGACTCCTGGATTATCTGGACAAGTCCGGTCTTGCAGAGAACACGATCGTGGTCTACACGGCGGACCATGGATTCTTTCTCGGTGACCACGGCTGGTTTGACAAGCGCTTTATGTATGAACAGGCGATCCGTGTTCCATGGATGATTCGTTATCCAGGACATGTGAAGCCAGGCAGCGTCAGCCAGGATTGGGTGGTGAACATTGACAATGCGCCGACTGCCCTGGATCTTGCAGGTCTGCCTGTTCCCCAGGACATGCAGGGGCGCAGTATCGCGCCGCTGCTGAAAGGGAGCGCGCCGCCGGATTGGCAGACTTCTTACTACTATCACTATTACGAATTTGCTCCGCCGCACTGGGTGTTGCCGCACTATGGAATTCGTACCAGCCGCTATAAGCTGATCAGCTATTACACGGTGAATGAGTGGGAATTGTTCGACCTGGAAAAAGATCCAGATGAAATGGAGAATCTTTTTGAGTGGTCGGGCTATAAAGTGCATCCCGCGTATCAGTCGATTGCGGAGAATCTGCTCGCGGAACTGAAGAACTTGCGGGAGAAGTATAAGGACACCACGGGCAGCCCTGTGAAGCTGTGGCCAACGAGCAGCTACGATTGACGACGGCTTCAACCCGATGATACGTTGAAGCGAACGTTGACTTACCTAATACAGTGCTGACTGCCATGACCGCGCCTTCGCTCGCCCGCATTCCTACAAATCGCCTGATTTCGGTGGATGTTCTTCGTGGAATCACGATTGCGTTCATGATCCTGGTCAACAACGACTTTTCCAATTACGCGTTCCCGGCTTTGGAACATGCCGAATGGAATGGATGGACCCCAACCGACCTGGTATTTCCAACATTCTTATTTCTTGTCGGCGTAACCATTGTGTTTTCTTTTGAATCTCGTTTGAGTCGCGGCACCTCAAGGTCTTCTTTACTTCTCCATACATTTCGGCGCGCATGTATCTTGTTTGCGCTCGGCCTGGTTGTCAACGGCTTTCCATATTTTCCGCTGTCGACCCTGCGTATCTATGGCGTGCTGCAGCGGATTGCAATCTGTTTCCTGCTTGCGAGCATTTTGTATCTTCTCGATCGGCGCCCAGCCAGCAAAATCGCGATTCTCGTGCTGGCCTTGTTCGGCTACTGGGTTCTATTGCGCTGGGTTCCGGTGCCGGGCTACGGCATGCCGGGCCGAGATATCCCGTTGTTCGATCCGACCCGCAATCTTGGAGCGTACGTGGATCGACATATTTTCCCGGGCCGATTGTATCGCGGTGTGCGCGATCCCGAAGGATTGTTGAGCGACATTCCAGCGCTGGCGACAACGTTGCTCGGCATGCTGACAGCGATGTGGCTGCGTTGCAAGCGCGCCCCTTTGGTCAAGGCGTGGGGAATGTTGGCAGCCGGAATTCTCGGAATTATTCTTGGGCAGATTTGGGCTTTGTGGTTCCCCATCAACAAGAATCTTTGGAGCAGTTCGTATGTTCTGTTCGCCGCTGGCATCGCCTTGATCGCACTCTCAATATGCTATTGGGCGATTGATATTAAGAATTGGAAAACAGGCTGGACGTATGTCTGGCGTGTCTTCGGGATGAACGCCATCACGGCGTATGTTTTCTCCGAACTGCTGTCATCCACTCTGTCTGAAGTCAAGGTCCACAGCGGAACAGCGACGGTGAGCCTGAGCGGATATTTGTTCGCACTTTGTTTCTCGGGGATACCATCACAGCATCTGGCGTCCTTGGCTTACTCGATCAGTATTGTCGCGATATGTTTTGTCCCAGTAGCGATCCTCTATCGCCAAAGGATATTCCTGAAAGTGTGACGGTCGATCGGCAGATGATTCGTCGACTATCCGTAACTTGAACCGCCGACGTCTGCCATCCGACATAACGCTGTGACGGCAGTCACAGCCGCGCCTCTGTGAGCGGTGATGTATTGGGATGCAGAGGACGAGTGATGATATTCCATCGCAGCAGGCTATGTGGAGCAGAGGAAATTGAGGCAGAGTCGATCATCAAAATGAAGAAGTGGACAGCAGTTAGCTGCACCGTGATTGTTGTGGTGGCCAGGGTTGTATGGGGACTGGCGCGCTGACGGTATTTGCCTCTATCTGGCGACATTGCAAAATGAAACTTCCGCGGCAGAAGTTCCGGGATTGTTGAGAGAAACGAACTCGCCATCGCGACGAGACAAGTGTCGCTGCAGCGATGCCGGCCGGGTACGATCGTCTGCATGGAGCTTGCGCCGCCGTATAAAGGTTCTAAGGGCTCGGGTTGCCCGGCCGGCCTCGATTGGTTAAGTGCAGGGCTGCTTCGTAGCAGCGAGTAACAATTGCAGGATTCGACATACCACCGAAAATTTGGCGGAACGCTGAGCCGTGTGCTGGCTCCCAACCAACTTCCCCCCGGGATTCACGCCCAGGTTCCCATTCCTCGATTGAAACAGGTTGAGATGCCTGAGCGATACTTGGCCGGTAGCTGGGGTTTCGCTTCAGTCGTGGGTAGGTCCAAAGAAGGTTGGGATATTTTTCCTTAAAGAAGTTTCCTGTTCCCACAAGTCATAAGCGTCCAGACTTTCTTTCAGGCTGGTGCGGATGTGGTCTGCGAGCAATTGCGTCGCCAGTTCAGGATCGTGACCTGTAACGGCTTGAATAATGGCATCGTGCTGCTGGTGAATCCTCTCGAGAGTGGCTGGGTTATATCCAGGCCGGCGGATGGCAAAGATGCGGATCAGAAGGCGCGTCTCATTGACGACTTTCAACATGCGGCCGTTAACGGCCATGCGCATTAACATGTTGTGAAAGCTTAGATCTGAGGTCACGAAGCGATGCATTTGGTCCGCATTCAGCGCGACTTTTCCGGATTTTTCCAATTCATTTTTCAAGTTTCTGATTTCGTCGGAAAGGTCCTGCCATCGCTGCAAATCGATGGGACGCAGAGACGATTGCGCATCTTTGCGGGCTGAATATACTTCGAGTGCTTCTCGCAATTCATAGAGATCGATGATGTCCTGACGTCCCAGTTGAACCACTACCGTGCCGCGATTGGGACTTTGGTCAAGCAGGCCTTCGGCCACCAATTGTCCCAGTGCCTCCCGAATTGGGGTCCGGCTCATCTTTAATTCTTTAGCCAACACCAACTCCGAGATGGGCACGTCGGGCTTCAGCGCGCCGGACGCAATTTGCCGTTGAATATAGGAGTACGCACGCTCACGCATGGAGCCAGTAGAGCCAGATATCGTGGAGCGTCTGGAATTCATAAATGTCCCTTATATACCTGAAGCTGCGGCAAAACACAATATGTATACATGGTGTTGACAAGTTATATTTGTAGTGTATATATTTGGCCCCGCTCGCAATTGCTGTATTTTCCGGCGTTTACTTGGCTCGAAACTTTGGCACTACGGAGATGAGGATCATGTGTTTTACATTCGGCTTACAGGCAAATAAGAAAAAGACCCCCAGCTTCTACCGCGCTTGCCCTGCTGCGGCCAATGGACACCGAACGATGTGGCCGCTTATTGCCTTGCTGGCCTGGTTAGGTTTCAGCGGAGCGGTCTTGTTTGCCCAGGTGCAAGCGGCGGGAACTATCTCCGGCCACATTTCGGATGCAAGCGGTGCCGCAATCGCGAAGGTCCAGGTGGTAATTACAGAACAGCAGACCGGCGTGGCAACCACAACGGTGACAAATTCCGGTGGATATTATTCCGTTCCGCTGTTGAAGCCCGGTACCTATTCCATTCGAGCAAGCGCGCCTGGATTCAAGACAGCTGTTAGCTCCAACCTTACGTTGCAGGTAGCGCAGGTCTTGCAGCAGGACTATCGGCTTCAAGTTGGAAATGTGCGCCAGGAAGTCACCGTGACGGGCGCTACGCCGCTGTTGAATACTGAAACGACAGATCTTGGCAATGTGGTTTCACGCACGCCGCTGATTCAGCTGCCGCTGAACGGACGTAACTTTGCACAGCTGGGCTTACTGGTTCCGGGCACAAACGGAGGTGCTGTCGGGGAAATTCGCTCCACGGGAAATGGCAATGAGACCCAGAGAAACGGCGCTGAAATTGTGGCGAATGGCGCTCGCGGCAGCTTCAACACTTATTTAATCGATGGCCTGAATGACAACGATCAGTTGGTCGGCACTGTGAAGGTATTTCCCAACCTGGAAGATGTCGAAGAGTTTAAGGTCCAGATTGGAAACTACGATGCGGAATACGCCAGTGGCGGCGCGGTTGTCAACGTGACCACCGCGTCCGGTTCAAATCAATTGCATGGATCTGCGTTTGAATTTCTCCGAAACTCTGCTCTGGACACACGACAATACTTCGATCCGGCAAACTCCATCCCTCCATATAAACAGAACCAGTTCGGAGCCTCGCTGGGCGGCCCGATTCGCAAAAATAAAATATTCTTCTTCGCAGATTATCAAGGACTGCGTATCCATGAATCCTCCAGCGGAATTCTGACAGAGCCGACTGCCGACATGCGTTCTGGTAATTTCAACGGTTTTCCGGCGACCATCTACGATCCCACCACGTATGACCCAGTCACCAACACCCGACAACCATTTACGAACAACACCATACCTTCAAACCAGCTGGATCCCGTAGCCCAGTCGCTACTGGCCACGATGCCTCTGCCAAATCTTCCCGGGGTCAGCAATAACCTGCGAGTCAATACGCTGGAAGCCGATGCCCAGGACCAGGGAGATGCGCGGGTCGATTATGTGATTTCTCCCCGCGACAGCATGTTTGTGCGCTTTACCGATGGCAGGGCGGATATCACCTATCCCGATACGCCGCTGTATATCGGCACCACCTTGAACCCGTTGGCGTTTGCCGCCGGCGGGGCAACCGGCTCACTTCGTCCGAATCATGACCCAAGCTTGCAGGGAACCCTGCAGGAAACACACATCTTCTCGCCATCGCTGACTAACCAGTTCGCGATTGGCTACACGCGTGAGGTCCTGAATGTAGCTCCTCTCGATGCGGGAAACAACACGTCGGCAAAGTTAGGGCTTCTTGGTTCTGATTCACCTGGTCAAGGCAACGGGTTGGCCAGTTTGAGTATTTCTGGATTCTCTGGATATAGTGCGGGTTTTATGCCAGAAATCGTTCCCCAGAATACAGAAGAATACAGCGATACGATTTCAGCCACGCGGGGAGCGCACGCATTCACATTTGGCGGAAACCTGATCCACAACGATTTCGGATTTCTGCAGGTCCCGAATCTCTACGGTTCACTTTCGTGGACAGGAAACTATACCAATAACCCTGCACTGCCTCACGGCACCGGTTCCGGTTTCGCGGATTTTATGCTGGGCCTCCCCAACTCAGTATCGAAAACTGCATTGATCGCCGGAATTCCGTATCTCAGCTATTCAGAGATCGGCGCATTTGTACAAGACACCTGGCGCATCTCACCTCGACTGACCTTGACGCCGGGCGTGCGATACGATCTGTTCACCAATCCGGTAGAACGCTACAACAGACAATCGGATTTCATCCCAGGTGCAAACGGTTTTGTCGGGCTGGGGAATGTTGGAACCGTGGCATTGGCAGGACAGGGTGGGTACTCCACCGGGATATTGAAGACGCAAAGCCATAATTTTAGTCCTCGCGTCGGATTTGCATACCGTCTGGGAGAAAAGAACGTTGTCCGCGGAGCCTATGGACTTTTCTACTTCGATGAACAAGGCACCGGCTCGTCGGCGCGTCTCTTCATCAATTATCCCGATACGGTAACGAATGCTGTGAATTGTAGTTCCACTGCGCCATGCCTCAGCACTTCCACCGGGATTCCGACGTCTCCCAGTGCAGGGAACCTGCCGCAGGTTGTGTATATGCCAATCTCCAATCCAACCTCCAATGTTCAGCAATGGAATCTCACGGTCGAACGCCAAATATCGCCGACATTGGTGGTGCGGGGATCGTACGTTGGTTCGCATGGGGGACACTTATACATTGCACTGAATCCCGATACAGCCTATCCCGGACCAGGATCGGTGGTTCCGCGGCAACCGTATGCGGCCTACAGTTCTATCTCGGGATGGCAACCGATCGGAATATCGAACTACAACGCGTTGCAGCTTTCTGCGGAGAAACGCATGCATAACGGCTTGTATTTTCTGGCGGCCTACACCTATAGCAGAAGCCTGGATGATGGAGCGGGCGGAAATTCTTCAAGCGGCGATCCACGCAACAACATACAGGATCCGCGCAATGTCAGCGCCAATTACGGATTGTCAAACTTCAACTTTAAGCAGCGACTCACTGACAGCATGATTTATCAGCTCCCCGTGGGGCGCGGGAAAAGGTTCCTCGGCAGCGCCAACGCCGTAACCGATGGGGCATTGGGTGGATGGGAGCTGACCAGCATCCTGACGCTACAGTCGGGTCCGCCCTTCACTGTTTTTCAGGCAACATCGACGGCAAATACGGGAACATTCCAAAGGCCGAACCGCGTTTGCGATGGTAACTTGTCCAGATCGCAGCAAAGTATTCACGATTGGTTTGACTTGTCCTGTTTTACAAACCCGCCCATTTACACCTTTGGAAACGCCGGGCGGAATATTCTCATTGGCCCCGGCTTGGAAACGTGGGATCTCGGATTCGACAAGAATTTTCAATTCGTTGGTAGGCTTGGAATGCAGTTTCGAGCGGAAGCGTTCAATGTGTTAAACCACGCAAATTTTGGCATTCCGAATAACAGTATCGGTGCGCCGAACGCGGGAACTGTGACTAGCGTGATTACCAATGCACGTGAAATTCAACTGGCCGCCCGGTTTCATTGGTAAAAAACCGCAGAACGACCAAGTTAAGGGGTTGAGTGGAATGAAACGGCGAAATTTTCTCAAGCTTGCGACGGCGGCGGTAGTAACTCCACCCTGGATACAGGCTGAAGATAGACCAGGCATCGACCTACGCAACACCGCAGTCGTTCTCGGCTCCTCCGCGAGTGCCCGTGAGTCGAAGGCAGCGCAGGTGCTGATTGAAGAGGCGGCAAAGCGGTGCGGAATTACCTGGCCCATTGCAAGCTCGAAGAAAGAGAATGCTCGAGTTGCCATCTATCTTGCCACTCGAACCTCTGCAAATAAATTGCCGAAACATAACTTGGTGTCGGAGGCCACGCTGCATGGATTGCAGCCCGATGGATTCGTTCTGCGAACTGGGCAAGACGGAGAAGGGCAATGGATTGCTGTGGTCGGCGCAGATGATCGCGGACTTTTGTTTGGAGTCGGTAAACTGCTTCGGTTGATTGACTTCAGCCGGCAACAGGCAACCGTCGCTGCGACTTCCTTGCACGTGGTCAGTCACCCGGAATACAAGTTGCGCGGGCAGCAGCTGGGATATCGTCCGAAAACAAACGCGTACGATGCATGGTCGGTCGAGATGTGGGACGGGTACATCCGCGATCTGGCTATTTTCGGGAACAATGCCATTGAGCTGGTTCCTCCACGGTCGGATGATCTTCCTGACAGTCCGCACTTTCCCCTCCCGCCTGCCCAGATGATGGTGGAGATGTCTCGCATTGCCGATAGCTATGGACTGGATGTGTGGATTTGGTATCCGGCGATGGATCACGACTACAGCAATCCCGCGACCGTGGACAGCGCGTTGAAAGAGTGGGCCCAGACGTTTGCCATGCTGCCGCGCGTGGATGCGGTCCTGGTTCCTGGAGGCGACCCGGGACATACTGAACCGAAGTCCCTGCTGGCGCTGCTGGAAAAACAGAAAATCAATCTACGGAAATATCATCCCCAGGCGCAAATGTGGGTCTCCCCGCAAGGGTTTAGTACCGACTGGATGCAGGAGTTCCTCGAGATTGTTCGGCAGAAGAGCACAATGCAATGGTTAGACGGCATTGTTTTCGGGCCCATGTCCCGACTCACGGAACCGGAGCTGTGCCAGGCATTGCCCCCAGATTATCCCATTCGCTGTTATCCAGACATCACGCACAGCGTGGAATGCCAATATCCCGTACCCGACTGGGACGTTGCCTATGCGCTGACCGAGGGACGCGAAGTAATCAATCCCCGCCCACGAGGAGAAGAGAATATCCTGCAGCGCATCATGCCGGGGACGATCGGTTTCATCGCCTACTCCGAAGGATGCAACGACGATGTCAATAAGTTCGTCTGGAGCGCGCTGGCTTGGGATTCCAGGCAATCTGTGATTGATGTGCTGCGTGATTTTGCACACTACTTTATCGGAACGCAGGAGGCGGAAGGCTTCGCGCAAGGACTGCTGCACCTGGAATCGAATTGGAAGGGGCCATTGGCCACCAACAGCGGTGTGGAGGTCACGCTGGAACGCTTCCAGGATATGGAACGAACCTGTTCGCCGGCCGTGTTGCAAAACTGGCGGTTTCAGCAGGCGCTCTATCGCTCATATTTTGATGCCTTCGTGCGGCGCCGCCTGTTAGATGAGACGGCGCATGTCGAGCAGGCGCGCAGCGAACTGGCGGCGGTGTTGGAAATTGGATGGGGAGCCGTGCCATCGCACATTGGATCGGCCCCGGCCACGACGCCTCCCAATGGATTGGATCCTGGTCCCCTGCTGGCAAGGGCTCAGGCGATTCTAGAGGAAACGATCGTACATCCTGCCGCGGGCGAGTTGCGGGCCAGGATCGGCGAACTCGGCGCCATGTTATTCCAAAGTATTCGCATGCAACTTGCAGTCGAACGATATCAGGGCGAGGCTGTGAACCGCGCGGCGAATCTGGATACATTAGATACTCCGGTGAGCGACACCATGTGGATGCGCCGCCAAATCCTGAACATCCGCGCTATGAGCGACCCCATGGCACAGATCGTTGCCATTCATTCGTTGCTATTCCGTACCGACCCTGGCCCCGGCGGATTTTACGATCAGCTGGGGAATGTATCGGCTCGTCCTCACCTGGTGCCAGGACCCGGCAGCGTGAAGGATCCTGAATTCCGTCAGTCCGCGCTGATTGGTTTCAACTATCCCGACGCGCTGCAGGACAAAGCGCCGATGGCATGGAAATGTTGGGCGGAATCTCTGGACAATGCGCCTCTTACAATGCAGTATCGAAACCTGAACCCGCATGGACAGTACCGGCTGCGTGTTGTCCACTCCGGGGATGCTCCGCACACCAAACTGCGTCTGGTGGCGAATGACAAGGTAGAAATCCATCCATATATATTGCGTGCCTGGCCGCCGGCACCGCAGGAGTTTGCCCTCCCCCCAGAAGCAACATCGAGTGGAGAACTCAAGCTTTCATGGACGCGAGAGCCCGGTTTGGGAGGAAACGGCCGAGGCTGCCAGGTGGCCGAAGTGTGGCTGATTTCTGCTGCCGCGACGGAGCCTGTCTGATATGGGTGAAATTGAAAATGGCATAGAGAACACTGGAACCCGAGACGGGCGGAAGCACTCGCTGCGTGCGCGGCTGGCGGCAGGTGAATGGATTGTTGGCCTGACGATTACCAGCAGCAACCTGGAAACAGCGGTATTGGGTGCGAAGCTCGGCTTTCATTTTCTGTGGGTGGAAATGGAGCACTCGCCAGTGTCGCTGGAAACCCTGCGCGGCATTGTTCTGGCGACGCGCGGATTGCCGGCATTCGTTTTTGCGAGAGTTCCGCTAGCAGCGCTGTGGACGGCAAAGCGCGTACTCGACCAGGGCGTGAGTGGCGTCATTTTTCCTTTTGTCTCCGACCAAGAACTGGCCCGCACGGCCGCTCTTTCCTGCCGGTATCCCCTCGCAGGTCTGCGCGGATCGGGTGCTGGCCTTGCCTCCTCCACATGGTTTGAGGCGGGGAACTATTACGACTCCGCCGATACTCACATGCTGACAATTTGCGTGATTGAGGAGGAACGTGCGCTTGCCAATGTCGATGCCATCGCCGCCACTCCTGGCGTGGACATCATTTTCATCGGAACCAGTGACCTGTCTTTTTCTCTGGGCTTGCGAGGTCGTCAGAATGAGCCGAAGTTGAACCAGGCCATCGATACCATCGTCGCGGCGGCAAAACGACACCATAAATTTCTGGGTCGGCCTGCAACTAGCGCGGAAGAGGTACTTCGTTATCGCGAACAAGGGTTTCAGGTCTTCCAATCTGTCACGGAGCTTGGATTGATGCGGCTCGGGGCTGAAGAGATCCTGCGTCCGCTGGATATACATCCATCTTCGACTGGCGAGAGCATTCTGTATTGAACCTATTCATTCACGATCACAGATTTAATGGGAGATAGTCATGAACGCTGAAGCAAAACTGCGCCCACTTCGGGGTATTATTCCGCCGATGGCAACCCCCTTGGCTTCTGTAGACAGCCTCGATATTCCGGGGCTGGAAAAATTAATTGAGCACATTCTTTCCGGCGGGGTTCATGCTTTATTTATTCTGGGCACAACCGGCGAAGGTCCAGCCTTGAGCTATAAGCTTCGTCGTGAACTTATTGAGCGTGTTTGCCGGCAGGTAGGGACGCGCGTTCCAGTTCTGGTCGGAATCACCGACACTGCCTATACGGAGTGCCTGCACATGGCAGAAGCTGCGGCGCGGGCCGGCGCAGCGGCGGTGGTAGCAGCGCCTCCATACTATTTCCAATTCGGTCAATCCGATATTCTCCGGCTAATTGAAAGCCTGGCAAGCGAATCGGCACTCCCGCTGTATCTTTACAATCAGCCCGAACTCACCAAGATCAGTTTCAGTCCAGCGACTGTTGCGCGAGCCGCTGAAATACCGAATGTCTGGGGCCTGAAAGATAGCTCCGGCGAGATTGGCTATATTAAGCAAGCCCTCGCGCTGATTGGAAATAAACCGGAGTTTTCCGTGCTGGTGGGGCCGGAACATCTGCTGGCAGAGGCGTTGGAGTGTGGCGCGCATGGCGGGGTTCCGGGGGGCGCCAATATATTCCCCACCCTTCCAGTACGTTTGTATCAGGCATTTCTTGATGGCAAGGAAAATGAAATGCAGGAACTGCAGGCGAAGATGGTAGAGATAGGATCGCCAATATGGAATTCCGGCGAAAATGAGTCGGGCTATCTGCGTCGGCTGAAATGTGCTTTGTCTGTGCTGGGGCTTTGTAGCGGACTGCCGACGTGGCCCTATCAGCAGTCGACGCCAGAGGAACAACAGCAGATCGAAGATCACCTCAGGCAGCACGGAATCTTCCCTGCATAATGGGTATTCGCTGCAAAATATTCCTGTTTGGAGAATTTGCTAATTGGTGGTTCCTGTGTGGAATAACGCCAAGGTGAAACCAGGAGGATCACGCGAAGGCCTCGCCAACTTGTCCGGCGTGAACCGTGGGCATGGAACACCTCCGGCATCCACCGTTTATCGTTGGGTGGTTGTGGTTCTGCTTTGGCTGGTCTGCTTTTTCAGCTACGCCGATCGTCAGGCATTTTTTTCCATTTTTCCCTTGTTGCAAAAGCAAATGAGACTCACCACAGTCCAGCTAGGCCTTCTGGGTTCTTCCTTCGCTGTGGTGTACGGGCTCGGCGCGCCCTTCGCGGGATACGTTGTCGACAGAATTCGCCGTAAGACTGCAATTCTTGGGGGATTGCAGTTGTGGAGCGTGATTTGCGTCCTGTCGGCATTGTCCCGAAATTTCTTCCAGCTTCTTATCTTTCGTGCCATGGAAGGAGTCGGCGAAACAATTTATTATCCCGCCGCGCTGTCGATGCTCAGCGATTACCACGGCAAGCGCACACGTTCACGCGCGCTGGGAATTCTACAGACGAGCGTTTATGCGGGAACTGTCGGAGGAGGATATTGGGCCGGAGTTCTGGCCCAGCGGCACGGCTGGCGCGCGGCCATTTTTATCTTCGGCGCTCTCGGTTGCCTGTTGGGCCTCGGGTTGATTCGCCTGCTGCGGGAGCCAGTCCGCGGCAGCGCAGACATGGAATCCAACACGAGCCACGTCAGTGATGGAGCCACGCGGGTCCCCGCGCCCCTTTCCTTCCGCGCCCTGGGCGCCCTTCTCAGAATCAAGTCATTGCTGGCGCTGATGGCTGCGTTTGCCAGCGCCAACTTCGTTGCGATGGTGCTGCTGGCCTGGATGCCGATGTATCTCTATTCCCGGTTTCATCTCAACCTGGCGATGGCTGCGTTCGATGCGGCCGTGTATCCCCAAATTGCCAGCATGGCAGGGTCTCTCTGCGGTGGATACCTGGCGGACATGTTTGCAAGGCAACGGCGCGGCGGACGCATCCTGGTACAGTGCTTCGGAGTGCTTGCCGGGGCTCCCTTTGTCCTGCTTTGCGGATTCGGCAGCTCCTTGTCGATGGTCATCCTGGCGCTGATTTGCTGGGGATTTTTCAAAGGCATGTACGACTCGAACATTTTTGCTTCGGCGTTTGACGTGGTGCCCCTGGAAAGCAGAGGGACGGTCAGCGGATGGATGAATTGTGTGGGATGGCTGGTGGGCGGGGGATTGGCGCCGGTTCTGATCGGCCTAATTGCCAGGTTCACTTCC
>JAJYBW010000436.1 GCA_021778815.1 Acidobacteriota bacterium
GCGGATCGCTGCAACTTCAAGTGGTTTCGTGCGTCCATAGGAAAAAGGTTGTGGCGGCGCAGCTTTGGCAGGGATTGGGCCGTTCTGGTTCGATGACGTGAGCTCAAGCGAGGACAGTCATGATTTCCCGTAGTTTCCCTCTTCTTCAGAGGGGCAGCAGTTGCGTTCGAGCCACCGCATCCCTTTTTGTTGCGATTGGCTTGGTCTGCACGGCGGCTTCCGCGGGCGCACAGGCACAGCTTCCAATCGGTCCTCAAGGCGACCCTGCCAGCAGCATGTCCAGCGGAGACATGAGCCACATGGCCGGCCACATGGTTCTCACTTCGCTGCGGCCCATGCAGCCGGGTGATCAACAGAAAGCAGACGCCGTGGTGGCAGCAGCCAAACAAGCAATGGAACCCTACCGCGACTATCACAAGGCTCTGGCCGCCGGCTATCGGATTTTCCTGCCCGATGTTCCGCACGCCATCTATCACTTTTCCAGGCGAGATTATGCGATTGCGGCGCAGTGGCAATTCGATCCGTCTCTACCCACCTCATTGCTGTATACAAAAACGCCCAGCGGCGGCTACAAGCTGGTTGGGGTGATGTACACGGATCGAGTTGATGCCACGAAAGGTGAGTTGAATGACAGAATTCCGTTGAGCATCGCCCGCTGGCATCAACATGTAAATTTCTGCAAAGCACCGCACCCCGAGAAAACCGCATACCTTGGACCCGATGCCAAGTTTGGCCTGCGCGGTTCCATCACTACCGAAGTTGCCTGCGATGCCGCCGGCGGAATCTTCTATCCCCACGTTTTCGGATGGATGGTGCACGTGTATCCCTATGAAAAGGATCCGAAGAACATTTGGTCGATTACCGACGATCACGGTCACGATAATATGGATCATTCCGCGATGCCGGGGATGCAGATGCAGTAGCGCGCGACCTATTCAGCCACATTTTGTTCCCCGCTTTTGCGCTCACCTATAATCCCCACATGCCTTCAAGGAACGTAGTTATCCTGCATGACCCTGTCGACGGGAGCGCCCAAACTAGACAGCGCGAGACCATTCCATCATGAGTCGAATGGCAAGGTTCTGGCGCCGCGTTACCGATGGTATGGAGTTGTCGCAGCTTTGGAATCAGTTCCGCGTCGAAGCTCGTTCCAGTTACCGCCTGTATTCGCATGACGTGGATTCCACTCGAACGCCAGGCACCCGAAACGGGAAACATGTTCTAAACCTGGGAATCCAGTTCTTCTGGGCCATCATTGAAAAACTGACTCCTGCGCGCCGCGTGCTGCTCTTGATTGCGCTTCTGTTTCTTGCATTCAACGGCGGTATTTCCTGGCAGGACAGGCATGGCGAATTCAAAGTCTTTGAAGTTGATGGAGCCATGTGGGCCGCGCTGGTTTTATTGCTGCTGGTAATTCTTGAAGTGGCGGACCGCGTGGTGATGAAGCGTGATCTGCAAATCGCCAAGGAAATTCAAGAGTGGTTGCTGCCGGCAAATTCACCCGTCGTTCCTGGCTTAGAGATAGCCTTTGCCACCCGCGCCGCCAATACGGTGGCCGGAGATTATTACGATGTATTTCCGCGGCCTTCGATGCCTGGGGAAACCTTCCTGATCGCCGTCGCCGACGTCGCCGGGAAGAGCATTCCAGCCGGTTTATTGATGGCGACCTTTCAGGCCAGTCTCAAAACTCTTGCCGGGACCTCAGCCTCATTGACGGAGTTGGTCAGTCGCATGAACGATTACGCCTGCGGCAATAGCCAGAATGGCCGACGATTCACGACGACGTTTATCGGCGAGTATCACTCCGCGACTCACAATCTGATCTATGTGAATGCCGGCCATAATCCGCCGATTTTGCGGCGCAACACGGGAGCGTTGGAGCGATTGAACGACGGCGGCATACCACTGGGAATTCTAGGGGATGCTGCCTACGAGTCTGGAACGGTCACGCTGCAAAGCGGTGACTGGCTGGTCATTTTTACCGATGGAGTGACCGAGGCGGAGAATGCGGCGGGAGAAGAGTATGGCGAATTGCGCTTGTTGAATATGCTCTACGCCAATTCCACGATGACGCCTGCGCTCCTGATGCAAACGGTCATGCAGAATCTGGATCAATTTGTCGGCGACGCGCCGCAGCATGACGACGTCACCCTGGTCCTGTTGAAAGCCGGCTGAGGAGCGATTCCAGAAAATCTCAAACGCTTCGGATTTCAGTGCTGCAGGAATTGAAAACTTACAGGAGTTCCGGCTCGGCTATTGTTGCCTGTAACAGGCTCAGATCGTCCAGCGTGCCGGCAAATTGAATGCTGGGGAGATCGTCTACGACTCGTCGCAATGCCTGCTCCCACCGCGCATGAATTAAATCCAATTCCGCATCATGCGCCGAGAAACGCCGGTACTCGTCGAAGCAAAGGCTGCCGTTGCGATACTGCAGCAGCTCGATCGGCGGCCCGACAGTGACGTTGGACCGCATAGTGGCATCAAAGGAAAGCATGGCATATTTCGACGCTGCATCCAGTGAGGTCGTTCGGGAATCGATGCCGCGGTCAAGAATCGGGCGGCCATATTTGACTTCTCCGATTTGCAGGTACGGCGAATCTTCGGTCGCGCAAATTGGATTAC
>JAJYBW010000054.1 GCA_021778815.1 Acidobacteriota bacterium
GCGGACTATCCTGCACATCCCACAATTCGGGATGCGGTCCTGGGACCTCGAATACATTCGACGGACTTCGCAGGTTTGGATTGACTTCCACATTGGAGGGGTCGAGCGTGCCCACCCCGTCGGCGACGAAGATGTAATCGTAGAGGTCCGGCCGCAGAGGCGGAACCGTAATGCTCCAAACACCGCGATCGTCCTTCTTCATGGGCTGGTCGCCGGCATGTCCATCCATGCTCAGTTCGACTTGGCTTGCCCCGGGATCATAAAAATAAAAGGTGACCGAATGGTCGGCGTGAACTTGGGGAGTTTGCGGCAGTTGCGGAGGCTTCGGGCTGACGCTTTTTGTCTGGGCCTGTAGGCCAAAGGTTAGGCCAGTTCCCAGCAGAAGAACACCAAGCCAGCTAGAGTGGAAAGATAAGCAAGAAAACCTCAAACGCCGCAACGCATGCCCCTTTCATCCCGCAGAGAACTGCGATCTGGCCGACAGGCAGCACCGCTCGCGCGATGCCGCCGCCTATCTGCCTGTTGCTGGTCTTAGAACGGATTCAACTTATGCAGGCCCTTCTTTTTCTTGTGGGTACTGGACGATTCCTCTTTGCCCTTAAACTGGGGCTTGGGATTCTTCTTCTTTTTCTTTCCGTTGCTGGCCGTCGTCTGATCCACGGTGTTGACGGGATGCCCCGTCTGCGGAACATCGTTCACTTGGTCCGGCGCAGGTGCTGCCTTTTGCACTGCGGGTAGCGGCGTGTTATTTGCCGGCGCAACAGTTTGCAATCCGCCATTATCTTTGCGTGCCGAAGGCCACTGGGTCGGATTGCCGGTAGAGTCCGTAGTATTTGCCTGTGGAACTGCCGGAGCGTCGCCCCCGCCTGCTGAGGGAGAAGCCGCCGCAGGACTGGACTGCGTGCCAGTTGACGGTTCCCCTGCATTCGGCTGGGTTGGCTGGCCCTGGTCCGAGTTGTTGATGACCGCTCCGTTCATGCCATTGTCGCCGGAAATATCGTTCATCTGCAGCCCGTTGGACGCAGGTTGCGTTTCGCCAACTTCGCCCGAGCCGTTCGATCCACTGTTGGAAGCAACAGCCGTCTTCAAGCTGTTCGAGGTGCCGGCCACTGAGGGAGCTGGTTTACCCTCGGGCTTGATCGCCCAGCGAACATCTTCCATCTCTGACTTCACAAGTTCTGGAGCGATAATTTCTGGAGGATTGCTCAGACTGGGTTCGCCGACGCGCGCTGCCTGCACCGTGGACGGACGTGCCGTAATCAGCAGGAACGCCTTGTATTTCAAATTCACGGGTGCACGGCTTTGCTCAATTGCAGCACTGTTGGCAACCTGCTCCTGCGTCGGTTGCGGCACCGGCAGATTCATCGCTTCCAGCCGATCACGCGCATCGTCCGCATGGGGCGCCATTGGATACTCCACCACGACGCGGTCGTAAGCCTGTGCGGCACGGCTCTGGAATAACTTTTCCAGTCGCTCTTTGGCGGCAGAATCGAGGCGCATGGACGCAATGTTGCGGGCCTGCGCGGCATACGCATCCCCCACGTCGAGTAGTGCTTCATCGACGCGACTGTACAGCGGATAGGTATCGATCACCGACTGCAGACGGGCTGTGGAAGCCGCATAGTTCATACGGGTCTGATAGAACGACCCAATATTGAACTCGTGATCGCCAAGCACCTCCTGCACTTCGCGCAGCCGCTGCTTGGCCTGCGGAATCAGGCTGGAGTCAGGATATTGCAGAATCATCGCCCGGTATTCTTCCTGCGCGCGGGTGGCATTGGTGGGATCACGATCCGGCTTTTCCATCTGCTTGTAGTAGATGTCGGCCACCTTCATCTGCGCTTCTGCGGCTTCCGGCTTATCCGGAAAGAAGGTGATGAAATCCTTGTATTCCTCTTCTGCCTGTTGCATTGCGGCGGTGCCGCCCTCTTTGTACCAGGTATCGCCGATGGCAAGCTTGGCGCGCATCTGGTATTCCGAGTCCGGATAAGTGTTCAGCAGCGTCTGCAGATCCAATCGGGCGATGTCGAACTTGCCCTTCTTCATGGCAACCATGGCGCGATCGAACAACTCTTTATCCGGCTGGCTGCTGGTCACACTGGCCAGCGCATCGTCTTTCTGCGAAAGCGGCTTCTGTTTATGGCGAAAAATTCCCGCATGGGCCAGGCTGGTGCCCAAAACCGCCAGCGTGCTGACGGCCACGCAGCGTTCGAGAAAACGATGACTGAAACAACGGATGAAACGACTCATACTGTACTTCCCCTTAGCAGACCTTTTCGCATTTTTGCTGGTTCAGCCGACTTTTCGCTTACTTGTAGTCCGGTGAATGGGTCTGCCATTTTCCCGTACATTCTTACCAAGATTTACCTGTTTCGCAGCCGACTTCAATCGCTCGCCGGCAGCGGTCCGCGCCATTTGCAGCAACTGCCTTGCATTCTCTTCCGGATGACCATCGCCAAAAATCGCATTGCCGGCCACCAGCAGGTCGGCTCCCGCTTCCACTACTTGTGCCACAGTATCCGCAGCAATGCCACCATCCACTTCTACCCGATACTCCAGACCCAGTTCCGCGCGAATTGCGCACAAGTGCCGAATCTTCTCCAGCGAAAACGGAATAAATTTCTGTCCGCCAAACCCCGGATTCACGCTCATCACCAGGACGTGGTGCACCATCGGCAAAATATCGATCAGCAGATTCACCCGCGTGGCCGGATTGATGACCACCGCCGGCTTCATCCCATGCTGCTCAATCAGTTCCAGCGAGCGATGCAAGTGGCGGCAGGCTTCATAGTGCACACTTACCCAATTCGCTCCCGCTTCCGCCAGCGCCGGGATAAACTCGTCCGGATTCTCTATCATAAGATGGCAATCGATCGGCAATTTCGTCACTTTGCGCAACGACGCAACCACCGGCGGCCCCATCGTAATGTTAGGCACGAAATGGCCATCCATCACATCCACATGGATGACAGTTCCACCGCCTCGCTCCGCGGCCTGAATCTGCTCGGCCAGGTGGGCAAAGTCTGCGGAAAGGATTGAGGGTACAAGTTCAACCACGGTCTTTTTAGTCTATCAGCGGCGCAGCAGGTTAGTCAGATGGGCAAATGGCTTGTCCGCCCGATTCGAGCAGCTTCCAACCACGAGCTACCGCCAGCCCCTTCTCCCGGCACGGCAACAGAAAATAGGTCGGGTGAGGGCCGAAGATGTCGCTGACATCACTTCCGGGCACGACACCGACGATTGGATAGCGCTGTATCAGGTCCGCAGGTAGCCAGGGCTGGCTTGGCAAAATGTCTTCCGGCAGACCGTCCAGTACAATCGCGTCAAACTTGGTTTGGTCAACTTCCTCGGCGATTTTTGCCCTCACCGCCGTGTCGACTTCGGGAAGGTCCGGACGCAGAGCGTCGTGCAGTGCCGCGTTGTCCGGGTGCCACTGCTTACCGGCCAGCACGCCTTCATACGGATGAGACGGAAGGAAGACGTCGCCGGGAAAAACACGCAGCCATGAAATCAACTCTTCCTGCGACGTGACCAGGTCAGGGTGAGGCATAAAGTCATGCGGGTAATAGATCCAGCTCACCAATGGGATCGCCACCGCAGCCAGCAGAAAAATCCGCCCCGTCTCACGGGAAGCAAAAGCAAACGCAGCATCCAGCCGAGCGAACGAGATTCCAAAGATCACCGCCAGGATTGCGTAAGCGGGCATTGGTGTATTGGCAGTTGCGCCTGCATGCGCTTGCAGAAACCAGCACAGGCCAAATAGAGCGGCCCCGGCCAGCAGGTAAAACCGCGTTCTGGAATTGGCCAGCGAGGGACGAGTCCAGACCCATGCCATACCGATAACAAGCAACGCCACTCCAAAAGGAGCAACCAGTTGCGAAGGCACATAAAACACAGCCGGTCGCAACCAAAGATCGGCGTTAGCATGAGGCACGGTGAATCCATAGAACCAGAACCAGCCGTGCGTCGCGTGATCCAGCAGGCGACTGACCAACGCAGTCATCAATAGAAAGCTTCCCACTCCCAGCAGCAACCGGCGCGGACGTTTCCATTCCGCGCAAAGCATGACCAGCGCAACGGGAAAAATGGTTTGTTTCGCCAGAAACGCCAGCGTCCAGATCGCGGCAGCGAAAATCGGATGCAGATAGCGTGTCGACAATAACGCCAGCAGCAGCAAGAGAATGTAGAAGGAGTCGAGCCGGCCAAGATCGAACCACTCGCGCGTCCACGGGTAAGCCGCCACATACAGGGCCGCCCCTACTAACGCAGCCAGATGTCTTCGTCCTCGCGTGCCCGGCGCGTCAAGAAAAACAAAAAGATAAATCACCGCCATCGATGCGCAGGTGCTCAACAGAGACACCAGCCGCAGCGCCAGAAATCGAGGTCCCATCAGCCGCACCGCCCATCCGGAGACGTAATAGTAGGCAGGCGCATACATATAGGGAATGAAAGTGAAATTCGGCCGCACGTAAATCGGCAGCCCATGCGCTACCCGCTCAGCGGCCAGCAGCATGGAGCCTTCCAATTGCTCCAATGGAAAGGCAGATCTCAGCCGGCCGAAACCGGCCGCGAGAAACAACGCAATCGGAATCAGCGCCAGCAACGCAAGTAGCGCTTCCAGCCGAGGACGAAATCGCGCCCCTCGGGTCGCAGAAAAAACTTCAAGGGTCGATGATGAATTCTGGGTCGGCTGTCCAGTCACACGGTGCTGCCTTCTCGCACCGGCAAGTAGACGCGGCTATTGGCTGGCGTGATCATACTTCTCTAACCATAAAAGCTCGTCCCGAACTTTGATATAGCCGTGCCACGGATCGTTGGCCAATCCGTGCCCTTCCCCGGGAAAAACCAGAAACTGATGCGGGATGTTTTGCGTTTGCAACGCCCGCTCAAACAAATATCCCTCTTCGGCTGCAACACGAATATCCGCACCGCCAATCACGTCGTGCACTGGCGTCTTTACCTTGTCGAACTGGAATAGCGCCGCTTCACTCTGATACCGCGCCGGATTCTGCCATGGAGTTCCGCCCAGCATCCAGGCATCGTCAAACGACATATCGTCGTTGCCCCAGTTGGCGGCATGTTCCACCGCGCCCGCACCTGAAACCGCCGAACGGAATCGCGGCGTCTGCGTGATCAGCCAATTCGTCATGTATCCGCCGTAGCTGTATCCTCCGACTGCCAAATGATCCGGATCGGCAATTCCGTCCGCGACCAGCTTATCGACCCCGGCAAGAATATCTTTTCCGGGCAGCGACACGATTACGGGCGAAATCTCCAGTTGAAATTTATCTCCATAACCGCTCGATCCGCGATAGTTCGGTCGAAACACCAGCCAGTTATTGTCGGCAGCAAGGATCGCCCAGTCATACCAATCCGCCCCAAATCGATCGCCGTCTGCATCGGCCGGACCACCGTGAATCAGCGTGAACATGCGCAAATGTTTTTGCCCGGACTTGCCCGGCGGATATAGCAACACGCCTTCCACCGGCGTTCCATCGGTGGACTTCCAACGGTACGGCGTCCACTTCGGAAGCGCCCGCTCTGTAAACAGCTTGTTGAATTGCGTAATCGGTTTGGCTTGGTCTAGATGTGCGGAATCCTCGGCCATGTACACTTCTGTCGGTTCATCAATGGCGGAATGAGTGAACAACAGTCGCGGCGAATTCAACCCCATATGTACGTTGCCGTAGCTGCCTTCGACACCCGCCAGCTTGTCCGCTTTTGCGCCGTTGACTGCATAGATCTGCGTCTGCAACCCGGCCGTTCCGCGCCCCAGCAGGCTGCCATCCGGCTGGATCGCGTAGCCCTCCCAGCTGCCAGCGTAATCGCCGCCCAGCCGAGTGATTTTTCCGCTGGCCGGATCCATCCCGTACAGCCGGCCCTGCACATCTTGATATGCCTGCTCCGCCGAGCCCGCCGCCGCGGGAACAGAAAAATACAGCGTCTTGCTATCCCGGCTCCAATGGAGTCCTTCTTCGTACGCCTGGTTGTGTGTCAGTTGCCGCGGCGTGGCTCCAGTCCCGTCTGCGGCAACAGAAAAAATTTCGTAGTCCGCCGGATTCTCCTGACGATTCAGAAGTGAGCGGCTCTCGAAGGCCAGCGTGCTGCCATCGGGCGCAGCGACCAGCTCGGTAATTGCCAGCGGACTCTGCGCGACCAGGGTCGCATCGGCCGGTAATTGCGGTTTCCTGTCGGCATCCGGTTTCGCCTCGCTGCCAGAAGCCATCAACGGCTTGGGCTGGGGAATCGCAGCTGCAATCGGCACGCGCAGGATGTCATCCCCACGCCGCTGGTCACGCCAGCGCACCGTATCCTTCCACGCCTTTTTCTCCGCACTCTTTGCGTCTTCAGAAATAGGCTTTTGTGTCGCAACAAAAATCGCTTTGCCATCCCCCGACCAGGTGAACGCGTCCACGCTCAGCGGCTCCTTATAAAGAGGAAACGCACCGCCTCCATGAGCCGGCAGAATCCACACCCGCTCGACTGCATCCTTGACGGATTCTCCTTCCGCGATCAATGGGCGGTTGGATAGAAACGCGATGTAGCTGCCATCGGGCGAAAAATGAGGGTCGCTGTCATGCCCGGTAGTAGTCAGTGGAGTGATGGAATTGTCGTCCACGCGCCACATCCACAAGTCGTCGCGGAAACGGTTCTGCTTCCAATCCGGCCGCTCGGTGCCAATCACGGCAGTGTTGCCATCCGGGGCGAGAGCCAGCCCTTGAATCTCGACGAAGCTAAAAAACTCGTCCTGAGTGACGGGCGGCTTGGCAGCGGGACTGGCAGACCATGCGAGAGGCGTGCATGCGATGGCAGCCAACACCAACGGTAGGAGCGATTGGAGAGAAGCAGAAGAAGAAGAAGAAGAAATTCGGCGGCCATTCATAGAGTGGAAAAAATCGTATCATAAGTCGCGCTCGTTGCCCGTAGACTACGATCCGCCAGCATCCATCGCGACCTGTGAGGTGTCTTTTTGTCCGCAAAAAACGCGAGAAATACCACGCAGAATTCGCGCCAGGGGAAATGGCCGCTCCTCTGATAAGTCGGCGGCACTTGGGTCATCGCGGAAGAAAATTTCTCCCACCCGTCGATTGGCTGGCCGATAGTACCAGCGCGCCAGCAACGACAAATGCTCGCTCAATTGTTCCGGCGACGCTTTTTCCGCACGGGCCTGCGATTCCAACCCCTCCAAAACCGCCTGCAGTCGCTGTTCCAGCTGACCTCGGGCCACCTTTGTTCCGGCCGATTGCATGCCGGAATCTACGGCCAGGGTCACTGGAGGAGCTTCCAGCGGCGTCGGTTCCAGCAGCGTGGGATGTGCAAACAGCGAGGTAGAACCAGCCCGCTCGTTGGGATGACGCATCCCTTCCACCGAGTAGAATCCGGGCCCACGAATTCTGCCACCGCGAACCAGATAGATCGCGACATGTGTGGCCTCCGTGCGCAGTGCGCGGTTAGACATCTTCTCCGGCCATCCGCCCGGCGCGACGATTGTCTGCGCAACCGCCGGTTGCACGATGACAGCATCGAGGTCTGCCAGAGGATGCACCAGCGGAGCCGCCTGTTGCGCCACCGTCTTCATTTTTTGAATTTGCTGATGCAGGCGAGCCGCCTTCTCAAAATCCAGCGCCGCCGAGGCTGCGTCCCGCTCTTTTTCGAGCCGCGCCATCGTCCACGCACCGCGTGACGCGAAATATTCCCGGACTTGTTCCGCCTCCACTGCGTAGCGCTCATCGCTGCAGCCCTTGAAACACGGTGCCAGGCACATCTTCATTTCAGAGTAGACGCAGCCCGGAAATGCCGGGTCAGGATGCAGTTCTTCCGTGCAACGGCGCAATTCAAAAAAATTCAAAGAGTCGTCGAGATATCGTTCGGCGGCCGCGCGCGACTGGAACGGTCCGTAGGTTGTCGCCATAGCGCGCTGTGTAACGCGATTCGTCACGTACATGCGGGGATACCGGTTTTCCCACGCCAGTCGCAGCAACGACGGAGAGCGCAAATGCAGATGCTTTCGAACTCGCTCGCCGCAATATCGCCGCACCGCCTGCAACATCAAAAGAGCTGTCGCGAATTCCGATCCTACTTCGGAGTAGTCCAACCGCACCGCGGTTCCACCCAGGTGCAGCCGCTTGTCGCCCGCGAACGACGGAGCCAGCAGTCGATGCATGCGGCGGCGAAGATCGGCGGTTTTTGAAATGTAGGGTTCGAGCGCCGCACTGCCTTCGGCTGCCTCCGGACCGAACAGCGCGAAGACCGCAGGCCGCGCAGGCAGCTCATGCAACCACGCTTCCAGGTCGTTCGCCGGGATCGGCAGAGAGGTATCCAGCACACGCTGATTGTAGTCAATCTGTGCGCGACAACTTAATCAGGAATGCGGATGCTGCCATCCTCGGCAATCGGGAACGATGGATTCCACGCAACTTCCCATGCAAACCCATCCGGATCGGAGAAGTAGCCGGAATAGCCGCCCCAGAATGCTTCTTCCGCGAGCTTCAGAAGTTTCGCATCTGCAGCCTTGGCTTGCGCCAGCACAGCATCCACTTCTTCCCGGTTGCGCGCGTTGTACGCCAGCGTCATTCCGCAAAAACCTACACCATCCGCCGAGAGATTCGCATCCTTGGCTAGCTCGTCGCGCGGGTATAAAGCCAGCCCTATACCGCCTGCCTGAAAAAAGACGATGCCCTCAGACTGCGCCATCGCGCGGCGCCAACCGAGACGCTGATAGAAATCCTGGCTGCGTGCGAGATCCGCGACACCCAGGGTTACCAGGCTGATGCGCTGTTCCACGATGAATTCTCCGCCGAAGAAGCATCAGAAGCTCCGCCGACTACACAGCCAAGCCTCTTCGAACAATTACTGCGACGTCTTCGAACTGCTGGAACTTCCCGCATTTGATTTGACGGAACCCGAATCGCTTGACGACGAAGAGTTGGAGGAAGAAGACGAAGAAGAGTCCGCCGTCGATGCCGCAGGCTTGCTGCTGCTCGAATCTGACTTGGCGTCTGAAGCGGCAGCGGATATATCCGTCTTGCCGTCGGACTTGCTGGCGGAATCGGAAGACTTCGCAGGCTTGCTTCCTGACTTGGCGTAGTCGTTCACATACCAGCCCGCGCCCTTGAATTGGATGGCCGGCGCGGAAATGACCCGCTCCAATTCGCCTCCGCACTTCGGACAAATTGTCTCATGCGGGGCGCTGAAGCTTTGAATCTTTTCCAGGCGCTCGTGGCACTGTTTACATTCGTACTCGTATAACGGCATGCAACAAAACCCTTCTCCAGAACAAGCTCTCGAATCACTGCTCTTTGTCCGGCATAGGCTCCGGCACTGCAGTTGAGATGCTACTGCAGGCGCGTCCGATGCGGCAAGATTGTCCTTACGTCGCGTTTCAGCCTAGGTCAGTTTGACCAGCTTCACACTGGTAATCGCTTTCAGATTGGCCAAAGCCTCCATGGCCTTCTGCATTTGAGCCGGCGTAGTCTCAACGTCCATATGGATCACAGCCAGCGCTTCGCGCACGCCGTTTCCATCGTGGCCATCGGCGCGACCCAGCGCAAAATTGGCAATGTTCACGTTGTGATCGCCAAGTATCGTTCCTATTTTACCGATGACGCCGGGCACATCCTGATTCCGCAGAAACAGCAGCGTTCCCTCCAGCGGCGCTTCAATATCGATGCCATCGCACGACAGCAGCCGGGGAAATCTTCCATGACGCGCCGTCCCGCTGACCGTCATACTTTGATGCGCAGCATGCAGCGTCAGCTTCAGTATGTTGCCGGCGCCACCGGTCAGAGCCTCCGTCTTTTGCTCGTGCACCCGAATGCCATGTTCGACGGCAACGGAAGCCGCATTGATGCGATTCACGTGTTCGGAGCGGCTGAGAATTCCGCACAGTGCCGCGCCGCGAACCAACTCGGTGCGCATCTCCGCCAATTGGCCGGAATACGTGAGATCGACGCTTTCCACATTGGCTCCGAAGGTCGCCGTCAAAAACTTTCCCAGACGTTCTCCCAATTCGATATAGGGTGCCAGCGCCGTGTATTCCTCATAGGAAAGCGACGGAAAATTCACCGCGTTCTGCACCACGCCAGTACTGAGATACGCCCGAACCTGCTCCGCGATCTGGATTCCCACCGCTTCCTGCGCTTCCGCCGTCGACCCCGCGATATGCGGAGTTAAAATCACATTGTCGAGCCCGAAAAACGGCGAGTCCTTCAGCGGCTCCTTGCGAAAAACATCGAGCGCTGCACCAGCAACCTGGCCATTTTTCAGCGCAGCCACCAGGTCTTCTTCAACAATCAGCTCACCGCGTGCGCAGTTCACCAGGCGCACGCCTTTCTTCATGGTGGCAAAGGTGGCAGCATTCAACATGCCTTCGGTATCCGCCGTCAGACCCACGTGCAGCGTCAAATAATCGGCCTGGCGAAAGACCTCCTCGCGGCTCGCAAGGCGCACGCCGTTTTCGCGGGCAATCGCCGCGGAAACAAAAGGATCGTTGCCGACAAGCTCCATCCCAAATCCGCGAGCACGCCGTGCGACTTCCAAACCAACCCGCCCCAATCCGACAATGCCCAGCGTCTTGCCGCGCAATTCGGTTCCCTGCAGCGATTTCTTTTCCCAGCTTCCAGCATGCATGGTCGCATTGGCGCGCGGAACCATGCGAGCCAGATCGATCATCAGCGCCAGCGTCAGTTCCGCCACCGCAACCGCATTCGCTCCCGGAGTGTTCATCACCACAATTCCGTTACGCGTCGCGGCTTCTGCGTCGATGTTGTCCACGCCCACACCGGCACGTCCAATCACGCGCAGCTTGGGAGCTTTTTCCAGCAGCGCGGCATCCACCTGAACAGCTGAACGGACGACCAAGGCATCGGCATCCGCCAACTCGGCAGCCAGTCCGTTCTTGATCTGATCGTGGGTGACCACTTTCCAATCGGCAGCATCGGCAAAGACAGCAATCGTAGCTGGAGAAACCTTTTCTGCAAGAACGACTTTCATGGCTGGTTTCCTATCGTTGGTTCTGAAGTGAGCTTTCCAAGGCACGGGGGGAAGAGCGCTCCGTACCCCTATGGCACGGGAGCACCCGCAACAAAATCGCTATCGGCCAACCCCGGCGGGTTCTGCGACAGCACTGGCTTTTGAAGAATCTATAGAAGCGGCGCTGTCGAGGCTACGACTGCGCTCCGCGAAGACGCGTTGCGCGGCGGCCAACGCGTCGCCCAACTGAAATTTCGATGGTGGCAGCGAGTCGACCGTCACCTGTTCCAGCGCGCCAATCACCGCCAGCGTGTCCAGCGGATCGAAAAATCCGAGATGCGCCACACGGAACAGCTGGCCCTTCATCTCTCCCTGACCATTTGCGACAATCGTGCCAAAGCGGGCCTTCAGTTGTTTCACAATGATCCCGGAATCGACGCCTTCGGGTGGCATCACGGCCGTCACCGCAGCCGCGGGCGCATCCGGCGCGAACAGGCGCATTCCCATGGCAGGGACAGCCGCACGCATCATGGCAGCGCAGGTTTCGGCATTTTCCACCAACGCGACGCGGCCCTTGGCCAAATCTCCATCCGCCTGCGCCGCAATGTAGTCGAACGCTGCACCCAGTGCCGCAATCAAGGCCACTCCGGGGGTGTATGCGGACTCACCCTTTGCGGCCACTTTGCGCTCCTTGCGCAGGTCGAAATAATAGCGCGGATTCTTGGTCGTCTCCATCCGCTTCCAGGCACGCTCGCTGACGGCAAGATACGCCAGGCCCGGCGGAATCATCACAGCTTTCTGCGAACCACCAATCAGCACATCGATACCCCAGGCATCCATATCCAGATGGGTGGTTCCCAGCCCGGTAATGGCATCGACCACCAGCAGGGCATCGCTGCCGGCCGCTCGCAACATCTCCGCCACAGCCTTCACGTCATGACGAACGCCGGTCGAGGTTTCAGTCGCCTGCATCAGCACCAGCTTTGTGTCGCTGCGCAGCGCAGCCTTCGCGGCTTCCAGCGGCAACGTCTGTCCATAGGGTGCGCTCACGACGTCCGGCTGGCAGCCAAACGCCTTCGCCAGGCCGGTCCAGCGTTCGCCGAATTTACCGGCGGTCAGCACCAGCACGCGGTCCCCAGGGGAGGTCAGATTGGAGATGGACGCCTCCATGGCCCCAGTCCCGGAGCTGGTCAGCAGAATGACATCGTTCTTCGAGCCGACAAATGTCCGGAGCTGTTCCAGAACCCGCTGATACAGCGCGCGAAATTCCGGAGTGCGATGGTGCAGATCAGCGGCAGCCATGGCAAACTGCGCCGCTGGCAGCAAAGGAGTCGGGCCGGGAGTGAACAGACGCGTTTTATGGAACATCTTTCCATTCTAGAGAAAAAACAAGGGTTTTGCTGCATGCCTATAATTAGAAGGTTGCGCTCTTTTTAAGCGAAAAAGTGGAGAG
>JAJYBW010000055.1 GCA_021778815.1 Acidobacteriota bacterium
TGCTTCACCTTGGCGCCGATGCGGATAATGCCGCTCTCGTCCAGGTCGCGCAGCGCCGACTCAGAAACGTTGGGAATGTCGCGCGTGATCTCTTCCGGACCCAGCTTGGTGTCGCGCGCTTCAATCTCATACTCTTCAATATGCAGTGAGGTGTAATAGTCTTCCCGCACCAGCTTTTCGCTGATCAGGATGGCATCCTCAAAGTTGTATCCGCGCCAGGACATGAAGGCCACCAGCACGTTGCGTCCCAATCCCAACTCGCCCTGCTCTGTGCAAGGTCCATCGGCGATCACCTGACCCTTCAGCACCCGGTCACCCTGACGGACGATCGGCTTCTGATTGATGCAGGTGTTCTGGTTCGACCGCTTGAACTTCGTCAGCTGATAAATGTCCGAACCCACTTCACGCGACAACTGCGTCGGGTGATGCTCGCCTTCCACGCGAACAATAATGCGCTCGGAGTCAACCGAATCCACAATGCCATGACGACGTGCCAGCACCACTGCGCCGGAATCCCGGGCCGTCACGCCTTCCATCCCAGTGCCCACGAACGGCGCTTCCGAGATGAGCAACGGCACCGACTGGCGCTGCATGTTGGCGCCCATCAACGCACGGTTGGCGTCATCATGCTCCAGGAACGGCACCAGCGAAGCGGCCACTGAAACCAACTGCTTCGGGCTGACGTCCACATAGGTCACTTCACCGCGATTCACCAGGACAAAGTTGCCCTGGCGCCGCGCCGTCACCAGTTCGCGCTTGATGTTGCCGTTTTCGTCCAGTTCCACGTTCGCCTGGGCAATCGTGTAGCGATCTTCTTCCCATGCGGAAAGATAGAAGCTGAACGGACCATATTCCATGGGCCGCTTCTTCTCTTTGATCAGTTGCTGATTCTTCTTGATGGCATCCGGCTTCTCAAGATGATCGCCGACACGCAGTCCGCTATCGCCGGCGTTGATGACCTGGACAAAGTCCAGCAACAGCCCATCGCGCACGCGGCGATACGGAGACTCAATAAAGCCATACTCGTTGATGCGCGCAAAGCACGACAGCGAGGAGATCAGTCCAATGTTCGGACCTTCCGGCGTTTCAATCGGACAGATACGGCCATAGTGCGTCGGGTGAACGTCGCGCACTTCAAATCCGGCACGCTCGCGGCTCAAACCACCCGGCCCAAGCGCGGACAGACGCCGCTTGTGGGTAATTTCCGACAGCGGATTCGTCTGGTCCATGAACTGCGACAACTGCGAACTGCCGAAGAACTCGCGAATCGCAGCCATCACCGGCTTGGCATTGATCAGGTCATGCGGCATCGCGGTCGACATGTCCGGATAGACGCTCATCTTTTCCTTGATGGCGCGCTCCATACGAACCAGTCCGATGCGGAACTGATTCTCCATCAGCTCGCCCACCGCGCGCACGCGGCGATTGCCAAGGTGATCGATATCATCCACCACGCCGATGTTTTTGCGCAGCTTCAGCAGGTAGCGAATCGTCGCATAGAAGTCGTCCGGCGTCAGCGTGCGATGGTCGAGCGAAGTCGCATCCTGCTTGTCGTACAGCTTGATGTTGAACTTCAAGCGGCCCACGCGGGAGAAATCGTACTTCCGCGGATCGAAGAACATGCCTTCAAACAATGCAGTCGCAGTATCCAGCGTCGGCGGATCGCCGGGACGCAGCTTGCGATAAATTTCGATCAGCGCTTCTTCCGGCTTGTGTACGGTGTCGCGACGCAGCGTGTGGGAAATCACATTGCCCACATCGTCGCGCTCCGGCAGGAAAATCTCGAGGCTCGTAACGCCGCTCTCCAGCACCTGTGCCAGCTTTTCCTTCGTCAGCTCCTGGTTCGCTTCCAGCAACAGATCGCCAGTGGTCGTATCCACCACGTCAGCCGCCGTCATGGCGCCGTCGAGCTCCGACTCTTCAATCTCCACTTCGTTGATCTTGGAGGCGCGCAGCGCTTTCAGAATGCTGGCCGTAATCTTGCGGCCCGAGTGAGCAATCTCCTCACCCTTCACCACCACAGCATGGGCCGGCTTCACACCCAGCAGGTGGGTCGGCTTGGTCTCGTCGTGGCTCACCGTCCAATGCAGCTTGCCACCCTTCAGCGAGATGGTGTCGATGGTGTAGAAGCTCTTGAGAATCTCTTCGTCAGACTTCAAGCCCAGTGCGCGCAGGAACACCGTTCCCAGGAACTTGCGTTTGCGATCGATGCGGACATATAAGGTGTTCTTCTGGTCGTACTCAAACTCCACCCACGAACCGCGATAGGGAATGATCTTGCCCAGAAAGTAGGTGCGGTTATTCGCCGTCTCAAAAAAGACGCCGGGCGAACGGTGCAGCTGGCTGACGATCACGCGCTCCGTGCCATTCACCAGGAAGGTGCCGTTCTTCGTCATCAACGGAATATCGCCGAAAAAGACCTCCTGCTCCTTCATGTCGCGGATGGTCTTGACGCCCGTTTCCGGGTTCTTGTCGTAGATCTTCAGTCGGATCGTGACCTTCAGCGGCGCAGAGTAGGTCATGCTGCGCTCTTCGCACTCGCTCTGGTCATACTTCAGCTGCAGGCCCACAGGATCGCCGCACTTGTTACAGAAGTCTGGCGTGTTCTTGTTGTAAGTTCCGCACTTGCCGCACAGTACATCGCCCGGATGAAACGGATCGGTGATCACCATCGCGCCGCAGCTGATACAAGTCGTGCGCAGGTGATGCAGTCCCTTCAGGTGGCCGCACTTGCATTCCCAGTTGCCGATCGAAAAATCGACAAACTCCAGCTCCGACAAATTGCGGAAGTCTGTAATGGGGAATACGGAAGCGAACACGGACTGCAAGCCGAGATCATCGCGCTCGGTTGGCAGCTTGTCCATCTGCAGAAAGCGCTCGTAAGAACGGCGCTGCACTTCAATCAGGTTCGGAATCTGAATTTCGGTTGGAATTTTGGAAAAATCGAGACGGCTACGGATCGCGCGGTTCTCGTTCGACATGCTTCACTCCTGGCTGTTTTGCCGTTTGCGGCTATTCCCGGCGGCAACCCGGAAATAGTTCGACGCCCCTCTGGTCTCTTCACAGAATGTCCGTCGATTCGACGTGGTTAAATGACAACTCTTCAAGTTCACTGCTACAGTTCAAGTCCGTTTCGCGTCTTGCATCCTGTTTGCAATCCAATTCCGCAACGACGCGATTTTCAGATACTCTTTTTCTGATTCTGTCTGTTCCCGAGCCGACAACTCTCGACCGAATTCTCGCTTCCAATCAAGCACGTGTCTCCATCACGGCCTTATTCTCCGGGAGCTTCGTTATGCAAAGTTGTTCAAAAACAGAGAACAGCCCGCGAGAGACAGTAGGTCCCGCGAGCGCCACAACCGGATTGTGCACTATTCGAATAGATGGGTTTTTGCTTCCGCCTGCGCTAGGGATCACTCCCGAGCGCTGTTAGACAAATCGAAGTCGGTGAAGCTGAACTGCCCAAATCGACAGGAACTTCACGAGCCATCGAGCCTGCGGGGCGAATGGCTCACTCTTTAACAAGAGTAGCGCACATCCGCCGCACAAGCAAGGACAGTTACTTTACATCAACAGCAGCGCCGGCGTCAGTAAATTTCTTCTTGATCGCCTCGGCTTCGTCTTTGCTCACGCCCTCTTTTACCGTCTTGGGAGCGCCATCGACCAGGTCCTTGGCTTCTTTCAGGCCCAGGGCCGTCACTTCGCGAACGACCTTGATCGTGTTGATTTTATTGGTCCCCGCATCCTTCAGGATAACGGTGAACTCGGTCTGCTCTTCCGCAGGCGCCGCAGCGGCACCCGCACCACCGCCCGCAACCATCACCGGCGCGGCGGCCGCGGCCGATACTCCAAGCCGCTCTTCAAGCTTCTTCACCAGAGCTGCCGCGTCCAGCAGGGTCAGCCCGACAATTTGATCCTCAATTTGCTGTAAATCCGCCATGTCCATTCTCCATATCGTTGCTAAAAGCGAGTGATAAAGCTAAATTCCTGTATTGCTTGCGGGACTTCAACCTGCCCGTCCCGATTGCCGCCGCGCTGGTTTCCGTTGTGTCCAGACGACACCCCAGCGCGATACAGCAGATCCTTAATTCCAGCGCTACCGAGTAAGCTGGGGCCCCATCCTAGCGCAGCTAGGGTGGGATAGAACGAAGCCCGCATTACCGTAACTCTAAAAATCTTTGAAACCCGCCGCTCTTACGAAGCAGCCGCTTCCGAAAACTTCTTCTGCTCGACAGCCTGCCCCAGCACCACCGCCAGATCGCGGCCCGTCGCATTCAACACCGTCGCCAGTCGCTGCGCCGGAGCATTGATCAGGAACAGCAGCTTCGAGTACAGTTCTTCGCGCCCTGGCATCGCAGCCAGCTGCTGAATCTCAGCCACCGAAAGCAGCCTTCCATCCACAATCGCCAGCTTGAAGGAAAATTCCGCATTGTCCTTCACCCACGCCGTCAGCGCCTTGGCCAACGCCACCGGATCGCCGCTGGTATACGCCATCGAGCTCACGCCCTTCAGCCCCTTCAGCGCCTCTTCGATCTTGGTGCCTTTCGCGCCGCGCTCCGCCAGCTTGTTCTTCAGCACCCGATACTTGCCGCCCGCGTTGCGCACGACGGTCCGCAGAGCAAAATCCTGCGACACTGTCAGCTTTGAAAAAGTGCCCACAATCGCCGTCGTTGAGTCTGCCAGCTCTGTGGCCAGATACTGGACCTTTTCTGCCTTCTTGGCTCTTGAAATTGCCATCTCGTTTGCCCCATCCCGGTCGGTCGAGCGTATCCGCTCCAGACGCGATCCTGTTTTGCTTGAAAGTGATTGCGGGTGCCCCAGGTCTCGATTCTGAGACCTGGGTTCGCTTTATCGTTTACGCCTGCGCTTTACCAGCCGCGTCCACTACCGCCTGATCCAACTGGATTCCCGGGCCCATCGTCGAGCTCAGCGTGATTCCCTTCACGTACTTGCCCTTCGCGGCAGAAGGCTTGGCCTTCACCACGCTGGTAATCACCGTGGTGGCATTCTCGATCAGCTTTTCCGGTGTGAACGATAGCTTGCCCACCGGGACGTGGATCAGCGCCGTCTTATCCGTGCGGAACTCGATCTTGCCGGCCTTGATTTCTTTCACCGCAGCCGCCACATCCGTGGTCACCGTGCCCGTCTTCGGGTTCGGCATCAGCCCGCGCGGTCCCAGGATTTTGCCCAGCCGGCCCAGCGCCTTCATCATGTCCGGCGTCGCGATCAGGGCGTCAAAATCGGTCCAGCTTTCCTTTTGAATCCGCTCCACCAGGTCGTCGCCGCCCACAAAGTCTGCACCGGCAGCTTCCGCCTCGCGAACCTTTTCGCCGGAAGCAATCACAGCCACGCGCTTGGTCTTGCCCAACCCATGCGGCAACACAACCGTGCCGCGCACCATCTGGTCGGCATGCTTCGGATCCACGCCCAAACGCAGCGTAATCTCCACCGTCTCATCGAACTTGGCGTATTTGACCTTTTGAAGAAGCGGAACCGCTTCGGTCAGGGAGTAAGGGCGGACCTCAACAGCGGCGCGCGCCTTCTCTATATTCTTGCCTGCTTTTTTCGACATATTTCCCTCTGTCTCCCACCGCGCGGACCCTATGCAGCGCTGTTTTCCGCTGAACCGCCCCGTATTGCTTGTATTCAACTGCTTGTTACGGCATTGCTCGGAGCGGCCGTCCGGCCGTGGTATGGCGCATCCATATAGCAACGAATTGCAATAGGGACGCGTCTCCCCATTATGCCAGAATCCGTCTGGGAATGCAAAGAATGGTGATTAGCGGCAGAGTCCTAATTTGAATATACGGGCAGCGCGTATAGTGAACCCGGGGGGTTCATCTGTGTCCAAGAATTGCCGACGAGAGGAAGAGTGGATAGAGATCGTGGTCACCTTCAAATGTCCCAAAGGTCATGAGGTACCAATGCAATTCACGTATACAAAATCTGTAGGTTCTATGAAGGAACTTCAAGATGCTCCGTTTTCCCCCCGGTGTTCCCAGTGTGGGTGGACGGCAAAACTAACGGGGATTGAAGCTGAATCAATTCGACCAGCCGCATTGAGCCGCAAAACACACTAACTGCGTTGCAGTGTCCACAGGTCAAGACTTGGCTACACACTGCAGCAGTAAGCACGTCGCCCCAAAATTCGTTACTGGCTGGCGAGTTTCTTACGAAAAATCTTGGCCTTTTGCTCTTTGCCGTTCGCGCGAACAATGTAAATATGTTTTCCGTCAATGCGTACTTGAACCGGAGCGCCAATCACGAAGTCGGTGTCACAGTGAGAGGTGATGAGTTTCTCTGCGCAGTAGGCGGTGTAGACGATATTCCCAACCCGCACGGTGTAGTTTTCAAATGAAGAGCGAGAAGTCGTTCCGTTGATTAAAGTGTCGTCGGTACTTTGCTCGACGTTTACCAATGTCCCGGTGACATGTTCTTTCGCGATTGCGGCAAGCACCCACGGCGCTGAAAGCATCAGGATTGCCCACAGCAACGCCAACTTTTTCATTTAGCAGTTCCCTCGATAAGAATTTCTAACGCTGATAATAGCGCGTTCCTGATCCACCGGCGGGTGGCCCAGATCTCGGGACACGTTAACTGAAAAGATCTGGGTGCCCCAGGTCTCGCTTCTGAGACCTGGGATGGGTACCTCTCTATTCCGGTCTTCCTCCTATCGCTAGTTGACTCCCGTTACGTAACGGATTACGCTTTCCTATGATTCAGTCGATCCGCCACAAGGGACTGAACCGTCTGTATCAGGATGACGACCCTCGCGGCATTGTTCAGGAGCATCGTGAAAAACTACGCGACATCCTGGCTCGGCTCGACGTTGCCAGCAAAATGGACGATATGCGGATTCCCGGATTCCGGCTCCATCCGCTCCAAGGCGAGTTCGAGGGATTTTGGGCGGTCATTGTCCGTGCGAATTGGCGGGTGATATTTCGCTTCACCGACGGTGATGCATGGGACGTCGATTATCTGGATTATCACTGAGTCATACCCTTCCTAAGGAGGTCTTGCTATGCC
Source organism: Acidobacteriota bacterium (assembly GCA_021778815.1). Classification (GTDB taxonomy): domain Bacteria; phylum Acidobacteriota; class Terriglobia; order Terriglobales; family Acidobacteriaceae; genus JAKAAZ01. The sequence goes on from JAJYBW010000055.1 coordinate 7,027, forward strand.
GATGAAAAATCCACCCCACCCCGGCGGTTTTGTGCTGCGCCAGTGCATTGAGCCCTTTGGCCTGACGATCACCCGCGCCGCCGCAGCGCTGGGTGTAACCCGAACCACATTATCCGAACTGGTGAATGAAAAGCGTGGCATCTCGCCGGAAATGGCCGTGCGCTTGTCCAAGGTTTTCGGCGGCAGCGCCGAAAGCTGGCTAACGCAGCAGGCGCACTACGATCTCTCCCAGGTTCGTACCGACCGCATCAAACTCAAACGCTTGCAGTGCGCCTAGCAGCGGTAAGTAACTTGTAAGAATAGTTTTTGCAAATTGCCCGACGAGGAGTGATAGCGGTGAGAAAAACTCTTGGCAGAATCGCTTTAGCCAGCGTCGCATTTCTTGCTTCCACCGGATCGCTCCTCGGCGCAACCAGTGCCACTGGATCCTCCATTCTGGAGCCGGCAACGGGTGCGTTGCTCGGAATGTTCTACGGTGCCGGGAGTATAGCCCAGGCTACAGCGAAGCTCGGCCGCACACCCCCCGTTCACCTCACGTACTACGGATGGAACGCCGACTGGACCGGCACCGTGACCAAGGCGGACCTGGCCGCCGGACGCATCCCTCTCGTCAATTGGGAACCCCACAACATCGACTTCCACAAGATCGTCGACGGCAGTCTCGATGCCACCATCAAAGCGCGTGCGAAAGGCTCGAAAGCACTCGGCAAAAAGTTCTTCCTTGACTTCTCCGCCGAGATGAACGGGGACGAAGCCTGGGATGGCAATAATGCGCCACTCTACATTGCCGCCTATCGACATATCCACGACATCTTCGTGGCCGAAGGCGCGACCAACGTGGTCTGGGCGTGGTGTCCGAACGTCGTGGACATCCACGGTGGCAACAAGAATACGATGGACTACTACCCAGGCGATGCCTATGTCGACTGGACCGGGGTGGATGGCTACAACTGGGGTACGAACAACGGCGGCTGGCAGAGCTTCCAGCAGGTTTTCGCGAACATCTACCCACTACTTGCGGCTAAGAAAAAGCCGATCATCATTGGAGAAATGTCCTCGGCTCAGGTGGGGGGAGACAAAGCCAGGTGGATCGATGCAATCGTTCCCACCCTCCGCACCCAATACCCACTCGTCAAATGTCTCATCTGGTTCGACATCAATAAAGAAAGAGATTGGCGCATCAGCTCGTCTCCCGAATCGGAAGCGGCCTTCATCCGCATGGCAAAAAATCCTTATTTCAATCCGTAGACCGAGTGAGCTCGCCGGAAGAGGCCGTAGACCCGGGTGGTTCACGGAACGGTTCCACAGAAATGCGCTCGTATCGTACTTCCAGCACCGTCAGCGATTCTGTCCCGCCCGGCGCCTCCAGAACGACGCTGTCACCCTCCGCCGACCTGGTCAACGCGCGCCCTAGAGGTGACACCCAACTGATGTGGTTGCGCTTCAGATCCACCTCGTCCGTGCCGACGATGCTCACCACTCGCTCCGCTCCCGCGGCATTCACATAGCGCACCGTCGCCCCGAAGTAGGCCCGCGTCGCCGCCTGCCCCGCTCTCGCAGCTTCCGGGTCCACCACCTCCGCGGCTTCGATTCGCTTCGTCAGAAAACGAATCCGCCCATCGATTTGCCGCAACCGCCGCTTGCCGTATTGATAGTCGGCATTCTCACTGCGATCGCCGTTGCTGGCAGCCCACGCCACCACCTCCACCACCGCCGGCCGGTCCCGGGTCACCAGAAACCGGTACTCCTCTTTCAGGCGCAGCAGTCCTCCCGGAGTGATGTAGTTCTTCACCGGCGTCGCAGGCTCGTCCCGTTGCGGGTGTCTCGTCTGCCCTTTCCGCATCTCGTACCCCTCCCACCGCGAATTCAGTGGCCCAGATCTCGGAACACGTTAACTGAAAAACCTGGGTGCCCCAGAGCCTGCCCTGAGCGAGGTCGCCGCAGCGACTGAGTCGAATGGGTCTCGCTTCTGAGACCTGGGATAACCTCGAAAATCTGAGCCGAAACCGAGCGGTCCGACGCCTCATAATACCGTGTCGGCCTCATGCGCAAACACCGCGCCCGCCTGTCACAGTATTTCGAGCAAAAACGCTAGAATGGAGATAGGAACCTGCATGCCTCCAGGCCTCTGTTTGGCACGCGGCGTGCGATTTTTTTCAAAAAAACCGGCGTTTTTTCCAGGCTCAGCGCCGAAATCGCCCTCGTAGACTTTAATTATCAGCAACTTAGCTCACTTGCGGCGGCTGCATAATCCTTCAACTATTCCGTATAATCCTTCAACTATTCAACATAATCCTTCAACTTCTCTGCATAATCCTTCAAGAATTTGGTCCCGAAGCACCAAAATCCCTCCTCCAGTCAGCCCTCTGCGGCCTCCTTCGCCTGCGGACAACCCAGCCTCGTCAGAATTCCCGCTTGGGCGTCGCCTGTTCCGGCCCAACCCGCCCAGCAGCAACCTCAGCCACGAAGTAGTTCTCCCCCTTGATCGGAGCACCCGCCAGCCGCCGCATCATCGCGAGCTGTCCCACATGGGTCAGCGCATCCGCAACCGGCCCCTGAAATAGCTTGTCTATTGGAGCCTGAATTGGCTCATCGGAAGCCAGCCGCGCATCGAATGCGGCCAGCGATGCGTAAAACCGCGCGACATCTTCTTCCCACGATTGCGGCATCGCATCCCGCCACTTGGAATTTCCGTTAGCGATGGAAAGCGCCCAATCGAACAGGTCGCCGATATGTGCCAGGATAGCTCCCGCCGAAAGACATCCGCCACCGCATGTGAACGAAGAGAAATTCGCAGGCGCATCGCGCAGCGTCTTGCCGCCGCGATACCCTACCGTGGCCACCGCATGCCGAAGCAGCGCCCGGTCCGAATGATCCGAAGAGGATGTTGCGGAGGGGGTAGTCACGGCAGTAGCTCGCTTACGCTACGACTTCAATTCCCATGGACCGCGCCGTGCCCTTGATCGACTTGATCGCCGCTTCGACTGAGGCCGCATTCAGATCCGGCATCTTCTGCTTGGCAATCTCGGCCACCTGCTTCTCCGTCACCTTGCCAACCTTGTCCTTGATCGGATTGCCGGCGCCCTTGGCCACGCCCGCCGCCTTCTTCAGCAACACCGCAGCCGGAGGCGTCTTAGTGACAAAGGTAAAGGTGCGATCGGTGTAGACCGTGATGACCACAGGAATCACCAGGCCAGCCATGTCCGGGGCCGTGGTGCGCGCGTTGAACTGCTTGCAGAATTCCATGATGTTCACCTGCGCCTGGCCCAGAGCTGGGCCGACCGGCGGCGCCGGAGTTGCCTTGGCGGCAACAATCTGCAGTTTCACCTGCGTCTGTACTTTTTTAACTGGAGGCATCGTTCAATCCCTTTCAATCGCAGCGTCTTCGCTGCTTATGCAATCTTTTCGACCTTGCTGAATTCCAACTCGACCGGCGTGGAACGTCCAAAGATCGTCACCATGACTTTCAGGGTTTCGCGGTCTTCATTCACTTCATCCACAACCCCGTTAAAGTTGGCGAACGGCCCTTCGGTGATCTTCACCGACTCGTTCTTCTCAAACTTCACCTTCATCCGCGGCTTGTCTTTCGACACATCCGACCGGAAGATAATCGAACTGATTTCTTCCTCGGTCAGTGCCACTGGCTTTTCCCCTGTCCCTAAGAAACCGGTAACGCGAGGCGTGTTCTTCACCAGGTGCCAGATTTCATTGTCGAGGTCCATCTCCACCAGGACATAGCCCGGAAGAAACACGCGCTCGATGGTGTACTTCTTGCCGTTGCGAATCTCCGTGACCGGCTCCGTCGGAACCATGATGCGGCCGATGCGGTCATGCAGACCATACGCCTGGACGCGGCTCTCAATCGACTCGCGCACTTTGCGCTCAAACCCTGAATACGCGTGGATGATGTACCACCGAAACCGTTCGTTGACGGGAGGCGCCAATTCTGGCTGCGTCTCAGTGGACGCCTGTTGCGCTTCAATTTTTGCTTCTTCTGCCATCCATCTCACCTTCTACGCGTGCAACGTTCCCGGGGCTTCGTTTCTAGTGCGTCAACCAGGCAAGCAATGTCTGCATCATCCGGTTAAATATCGTGTCCACCAACCAGAAATATCCAGCGAACATGAACACCGTAATGATGACCACCGTCGTCGTCGCCTGAACCTCTTTGCGCGACGGCGTCACCACCTTGTGCAACTCGCTGCGAACTTCCTTCAGGAAATTCAAGAAGCGTTCCGGCTGCTGCCGCCACTGCGGCGTCGTCTGGGTCTCGGTGACTGCGATTGCCTTTGCCATACCTTGCTTCCTTCTCAATACGTCTGGTGCATTCCGCGGAGCGACCGGGCTACAGGATCGCTGAAGATCATAATGGGCCGCATCGGCGACCCGGCCCAACAAACGAAGCTGGCAGGGGCGGAGGGATTCGAACCCCCAAGTCCGGTTTTGGAGACCAGCAGTTTAACCGTTGAGCTTACGCCCCTACATCTCTTACAAAGCCGCGGCTACTTGGTTTCTTTGTGAGCCGTATGCTTGCGGCAACGATTGCAGAACTTTGAAAACTCCAGCCGCGCTGTCGTCTTCTTCTTGTTCTTGGTCGTCGAGTAGTTCCGCTCTTTACAGTCTGGACATTGTAATGTGATAATTTCGCGCATCTATTTATCCTATCCGATTTTGGCTGCAATTGCTTGCCAGCCGCGTTCTGCTCGATACCCACCAACTACGGGTGCCCCAGGTCTCGCTTCTGAGACCTGGGTTTGTCCCTTGTTACTTCAAAATTTCAGCAATGGCTCCGGCGCCGACCGTGCGTCCGCCTTCACGAATCGCAAAGCGCAAGCCCTTCTCCATCGCCACCGGAGTAATCAGCTCAATCTCGAGCGAGACATTATCTCCCGGCATCACCATCTCTGTGCCTTCCGGCAGCTTGGCCACTCCAGTCACGTCCGTCGTGCGGAAGTAAAACTGCGGCCGATAGCCATTGAAAAACGGTGTGTGCCGTCCGCCTTCTTCCTTGCTCAACACGTAAATCTCTGCCTTGAACTTGGTGTGCGGCGTAATCGAACCCGGCTTCGCCAGCACCATGCCGCGCTCCACATCTTCCTTCGGAATACCGCGCAGCAACAGTCCAGCGTTATCCCCGGCGAGACCTTCGTCCAGCTGCTTCTTGAACATTTCGACGCCGGTCACCACCGTCTTGCGCGTATCGCGGAAGCCGACAATCTCCGTATCCTCGCCTACCTTCACCTTGCCGCGCTCGATACGTCCGGTCACAACGGTGCCGCGGCCAGAGATCGAAAAGATATCTTCAATCGGCATCAGGAAGGGCTGATCGATGGCACGCTCCGGCAGCGGCACGCTCTTGTCGACCGCCTCCATCAGCTCGTCAATCTTCG
>JAJYBW010000056.1 GCA_021778815.1 Acidobacteriota bacterium
GCACGGCCTTCGAGTTTCTCTCGCAGCACTACGGAGAGGAAACTGCGGAGCGCTTGTGTGTGCAAAATCCAGAGGCAGTATTTGAGGGCCACGCATTACAGGAGCAACCCGAGCCTGCGCGCGCCTTCGAAGAAGATGAGGAATTTGCGGCGCCAAAGAGACGGGGCTTCTTCTCCATGTTCCGCCGCTCGTAAATTCGAATCAAACATTACGGCTATTTGCCGCGGAAAGACAGCGGGGCTGAGAGGCAAATTTGGCCCGTTCAAGCCAACCCAAGGCTTGAACGGGCAAGCAATACTGCTGTATAGCGGTATAATTTGTGCGAATCCGGACCGAAAAAAGGAGAGCCCAGTCTACGGGAGAAACTTGTGACGGACAACCTTAGCTTAGATGATCTCTACAAAATGACGGTCTACATATACGGCGAACAGAACGCGCACCGGCCTACTAGCGCAACATTCTCGCATTTTGTCGAGGTCTGTGGAATGCTCACGGTCCACGCGAGAAAGAAAAAAAAGAAGAGATTACCTTTGTGGATTCTCTGTGCAAGGCGCTGGGTTGGTATTTCCCGCTAATGGCGAAATTCAAAATTACCAGTATCGAGGAGCTCATCTTTCGAAAATTTCCCTACTCTTGCCCATACTGTAGGGAAACACCCCACAGGGATGCGAAGTGTAAGAATGTGAAGGGCACGGCGAAATCTGTGGATCATAGTGCGCTCAAAGCGAAATACATCGAACACCACGCCAAACGCCCTGTTGGAATCAACGATTGGCAGAAGATGTTCAACGAAATTTATCCTAGAGACGTCGAGGCCACTGCGCGAAGTATCGTCGGACTATTTGAGGAAATCGGGGAACTAGCCGAGGCAATTAGGGTGTTTGAAAGATATCCGAAATACCTAGCTGGCGAGGCTGCTGATGTCTTCTCTTACCTGATGGGCCTTGCAAACGAATATGACCTGCAAATTCAGCAGGAAGGGCAGCCGTCATTTGATCTCCAGTCGGAATACCTGCAAAGATTTCCCGGCCTCTGCGTCCAGTGTGGGTATCCAGTCTGTGTATGTCCACTGGTTCCTGACTCAACGGTCGGGCGAATGGCCAAAGAGCTAGACCTCCGCGCTGACGATCACCTCTTCGTGGCTTCGATCGAGTTCTTTCGAGAGCAAGCGATCCAAGTATCTAAGCGCGTCCTCGATGAGATAGGTGGAGTAGAAGGTCTCGCGACGAGGTTTCCGTTTGATAGAGGTGAGGCTAATCGCGCTCTCGTCCTGTTCTGTTTGGAAGCCGCCCGAAAGATACAAGACCCGAAAATTGCCGAGACATTCCGGAGTGCCGCCCTGAAAACTGCTACTTCCGTCACCTATGCAGGAAGTCCAAGACGCCCCGAGGATCTAAGCAGCATGATTAATTCCGTAAGTACACTAATGCAGAAGGGCGGCCTTGATGCTATTGGAGTATCGGGACCAGGATCTAAGCCCTTAACGAATAGCATTGGGCAGATTGTTGTTAACGTCGCTCGCCGGGATATAAACACTACGTCGAATGAGAACGTAGACAATAGCATCCGAATGAGCACTATTTACGGGCGAAAATGGGCTGAGCTCTCAGAAAATGTGAGCCTTGATGACCTACGACGTCAGATATCAAAAGCCGTGAGCGCGCTGGAGGCAGAGTCGAAGAGTTATAACAATGAAGAAGCCATGAGAGCGCTTGCTGAAGCGCAGAGTGCTGCCGCAAAAGGCAACGGCCCCAAAGTCCTCGAGGCCCTAGCGAAGGGCGGGTCGTTCTTGCTTGATATCGCTACGAAAGTTGGCGCGGACGTTTTAGCCAAAGTACTTTCGCAGTCCATGGGACTCACCGGGTCCTAACTTGCCTCAGGAAGTTCCATGGCTGGACTGAGATTCCCTGGCGAGTGGCCCATGTCCCGATCAAGATGCGGGGCGCGCCCCTCCCGATGCGGAGTCGGTCGCAACCGGAACCTACGGGACCAGCAGCAGCTTCCCTGTTGTGGCACGGGATTTCAAGGCTTCTTGTGCCTTCGCCGCCTCTGCCAGCGGGAAACTGTGATCGATGCGCAGCTTGAGCGTGCCGCGCTCGATGCGATGAAACACATCCGCCGAGCGAGCTTCCAACTCTTCGCTGCTTTCCACATAATGGGCCAGGCTGGGTCGTGTGAGGAACAACGATCCGCCTAGCGAGAGCTGGATCAGGTCAAATGGAGGCACCGAGCCGCTCGAGGCGCCAAACAGCACCACCATGCCGCGATGCCGCAAGCACTTCAAGGATCGCTCAAATGTGTCCCGGCCCACCGAATCGTAAACAACATCGACTCCGCGTCCGCCGGTAATTTTCTTCACCGCCGGCTCAAAGTCTTCCTGCGAATACAAAATCACATCGTGCGCACCGGCTTCGCGCGCGAGCTTTGCCTTCTCGGGCGTGGACACGGTGGAAATTACATGCGCCCCTGCCTCGACTGCCATCTGTGTCAACAGCAATCCAACCCCGCCCGCACCGGCGTGTACCAGCGCAGTGTCCCCAGCTTTCAGCGGATACGTTGCGGTGCAGAGGTATTGCGCGGTCATGCCCTGCAACAGGCCGGCGGCTGCCTGCTCAAATGTGACCTTGGCGGGAACAGCGACCAGCGCTGTCTCGGGAACGACAGCGAACTCCGCATAGGCACCCAGGGACGTACACCAGGCCACCCGATCCCCCACGCGAAAACGCTCCACGTTGCCGCCGACGGCGACGACAATGCCCGCGGCCTCCTGCCCCAGCGTAAGCGGCAACGGCGCGGCATAAACACCCTCGCGATAGTAGATGTCGATGAAGTTGACGCCGATGGATTTGACTTCCACCAGCACCTGTCCGGCAGCGGGTGCAGGACGATCCAATTCGACCGCATGGATCGCTTCCGGTCCACCGGTCTTGGTGATTTGAATAGCTTTCATGGGCTGCCTCAACTGGGTGTGAAGGAAGATGCAGCAGGCAGAGAATTACTCTCCGCGCAGGATGCTGGCTTCTCCCGATGCATTCAAGCGAATGACTCGGTCAATCGTATACGGAGCACGTCCCTGCCCCTGATAGAAATGCCGCACCAGCAGTTCGCCAATCAGGCCAATGGCCAGCAACTGTATACCTGCCAGAATCAGAACTCCCGCCACGACGAATAACGGGCCGTGTTGATCCATGATGTGCTGATGCGTCAGTACCTTCAACACCAGCAGCCACATCGAGAGCGCCAGGCCACCCAGCATGCTGGTCGCGCCCAGCGAGCCGAAGAAGTGCATCGGCCGCGACATGTACTTCAGCAGGAAGCGAATCGTCATCAGGTCAAAGAAAACCCGAAACGTGCGCGAAATGCCGTAGTGCGATTTTCCCTGCTCGCGGTTGATGTTCTTGATGGGAATCTCGCAAATCGAAGCGCCATACCAAGACGCCAGCGCAGGGATAAAACGGTGCATCTCGCCGTACAGCGGAATGTTCTGGATCACTTCCCTGCGATACGCCTTGTAAGTCGTCCCAAAGTCGTGGATGTCAACGCCGGACAACTTCGCCATCAGCCAGTTCGCGCAGCGCGAAGGAATGCGCCGCATCACAAAATTGTCGATGCGCTCTTTCCGCCAACCGCTGACGACGTCATAGCCCTCTTCCAGCTTGGCAAGAAAATTCGGAATCTCGGCCGGATCGTGCTGCAGATCGCCATCCATCGCCAGGATGTAATCTCCCTGGGCGTGATCGAAGCCGGCCGCCAGCGCGCAGGTCTGGCCGAAGTTGCGGCGCAGCTTCACGACCATCACGCGGCTGTCGACGGCGGTAATCTCTTCCAGCAGGCGATAGGTGCGATCCGTCGAACCATCGTCGACGAAGATCAGCTCAAATGTTTCCCCCACCTGCTCCATAACGGCTTTCAAAGTGTCGTAGAGGGCGGTGACACTCTCTTCTTCGTTATGGAATGGAACGACGACGGAATATTTCGGCATATATTGCAGTATACCGCCGCTTGCTGGTAAATTTCTCGCCAAATCTTAGCCTTTGACCCCTGAAAATTGCTACCTAGATACGCCAGTTGCGATCGCAATTTCCTCTCTATCAGTGACAGGTGCCCTTGCCTTCAAAAGCAATCTTGATGTACCTAGATGCCCTCGAAGAATGGTGGGTCATCTTCATCGCGCGGAACAAGAGAACTCCTCAAGGTTTCGATCATGCGCTCGTTCACAGCAAGCGTGGAATACCCATACTTGGGATCTGCTGTTCGCCTCAGCAGGCTGATTCGTTCCAATGGACCACACAGACCATTCATCTCTAACGCGGTTTTTGTGGTGCGGGCTCTAGCTACAACGTCCCCGCGAGCGATGCCACCTTGTTGCAGGAGAAACCTCAGCAAATCGCGTTGCACACAACCCACGGATCGAAGCAAATCATCGACATGATTCTTCTCGGACTCATCGATCATAGGCGTTTCAACGATAGGCGTTTTACGCGTTTCGATGACAGGCGTTTTCATGGGCGTCTCGATGACAGGCGCTTTAAGTTGAGGGACTCTTGCTGTTCTATCCGGAACATCCAGCCAACGATATCTTGGATGGTTCATTTCTAACGCAAGATGATGCTCGAAATCGTCTCTGAACTGCTGCATACTCTGATAAGTCGTAGAGAGACCGCTGCCGTTCAACTCTTCCCGAAACCTCTGAACCAGGCCGTATTGGTTTGGGTCGACGCGTTTTTGAGCAATGGGCACTTCTGAGAAATAGACTTTCGCCGCCTTCCCGGCGGCCACATGCTTCTTGATTTCGTCGATAGTGCCACCGATGTATTCCTCAGTGGGTGTTCCTATGCGTGGGCCGAATATACCGATCACGATGTCCGCATCGTCCAGCAGTTGGCGATTGATCACGGTATGAGCAGGAACCCCGAGTTGCGGAGCACTGTATGTCTCCCATTTGATCGGCAACAGAACCAGTTGACGCACGGAGGCGTTCGCATCGTTCCATCGATAAATTGCTCCGGTCACGATCTTTCGTTCCTCGGCAGCCTCTTCTGGTGACGCCATCATGACCTTTAACACGTTGGCTTGAAAACTCATGTTCCCGACCTTTCCTAGCTTTGCAGAACATCTCAACACATAACTGATGTGCGGTCGAGGCGGAACGATGTATGACTTCATGCAGAGTTCGGCAGGAGTTCCCATGCAGACCTTATTCCACACATCCGCATCACGATGGTTTTCGGCTCGCCTCGTGCGGGTGCTTGCCAGGCCAGCCACCTACATCCGTGGGCGGACCAAAAGAAAGTGTCGGGTGAAGCGTTATGCAGATTGCGGCGTTCTCGCGTAAACTCGGGGAAGCGATCCATTTTCGCAGACTTCGAAGCGTGTTTTCTTTTCCGAGAGTCAGTACGCGTAAACTGTTGATTGCGTTGGAGAGGTGGCCGAGTGGCTGAAGGCGCACGCTTGGAAAGCGTGTTTACCGCAAGGTAACGTGGGTTCGAATCCCACCCTCTCCGCCAAAGCTATATCCAGCCACATCCGGCAACGTCCAATCCAACACATAAAATCAATTACTTAGCCGACAATAGCATCCGGTTTAGTGCAAAGCTGTCCTATTGCATCCGGTGTTAAACCGTGGTAGAAAACCGTGGTAGGGCAACCTTACTACGGTTTCGAATCCCAAACTCTACCACGGTCTACCACGGTTTAGCGACAATGCCGACAAAACTCTTGAAGGACGTGAAGCTGAGAAAATCCAAATGCCCAACGGGGCAATCCATCCTGAAGTTGTCCGATGGTGGCGGCTTGTATCTTTGGGTATTTGCAAACGGCAAGAAGCATTGGCGCTTTCGCTGGTGGGATGAGGGCAAGGAGCAATCGCTGGCTATAGGAGAGTACCCGCATGTCAGTCTGACTCAGGCGCGTTCCCGCCGCGATGCACTTCAGAAACAGCGTGCGGCTGGTGTAAACCCGTCTGAGTCGCGCAAAGCGGAACAGCAAGCGAAAGCCACGGCAGCGGCCAATTCCTTTGAGGCGGTCGCGAAGGAATGGTATGGAAAGCAATCCCACGCATGGAGCGCGTCGCACATACGCGACGTAAAACGGCGGTTGGAGGGCAACATCTTCCCCATTCTGGGGCAGCGTCCCATTGCAGAAATCGAAGCACCGGAATTGCTTTCAGCCGTTCGCAAGATTGAGTCACGCGGTTCCTACGATCTGGCGCATCGCGTATTGCAGGTCTGCGGACAAGTCTTTCGCTACGCAATCGCCACAGGCCGATGCAGCCGCGATCTGTCGAAAGACTTGTACGGCGCTCTGACTCCGCACCAGAAGCAGCACCAGGCCGCCGTAAGGCCCGAGGAATTGCCCGCGCTCATGCGGGCCATCGCGGGCTATGACAGATTGGGAAGCAGCCAAGTCCGGCTGGCGCTGCAACTGCTGGCGCTGACCTTTGTGCGAACCGGTGAATTGATCGGCGCGACATGGGATGAGTTCAAATTGGACGAGAAAGTCTGGGTCATTCCGGCGGAGCGCATGAAGATGCGGGCGGAACACATCGTACCGCTGTCAACGCAGACTCTTGCGCTGCTTTCTGAGTTGGAGCCGCTCTCTGGGTACAGCCGTTTCATCCTGCCCGGACGAAACGCGGCGAAGACCCTCAGCAATGGCGCAATGCTCATGGCCCTGAAGCGGCTAGGCTACAGAGGCAAGATGACTGGCCACGGTTTCCGCGCCGTCGCCAGTACCGTCCTGAATGAACAGGGCTTCCGTTCCGATGTGATTGAACGCCAGCTTGCCCACTGCGAGCGCAACGCTGTGCGCGGCGCATACAATCGCGCCGAATACCTGAAAGAGCGCAAGCGCATGATGCAATGGTGGGCCGATTATCTGGATAGCGTTGCCAGCGGCTCCAAAGTGATCGTGGGCAATTTCGGCGGAGTAGCGTAGAGCCTGAGAAGCCTCAGGCCATCGCGCCACTGAGCCAGTGCGGAATCAACTATCAGAGATACTCAAAATCGAGCTTCGGCTTTATCCTCTTCATGCCCGTCTCGGATTTTGGCTACAACCTGGCCCGCACTGTCTCCTACCCTCAGACTGTCCCTATTTCATAGATAGCTTTAGATAAATACCCTCAAGTAGCTTAAGCTACTCAGCTTATCCAATTGCGCTGATCTTCTCTAAACGGAACTCTATCAGTGGAATGGCTGGATAGCTGTGTCTTCCGATCCTCCCAAACTTGGAGCCTAAGTCTTTTCATGGGATAACGCCTTGGGATGGTACCGGCTTTTGCAAGGCCGAATTGGAGCTTCGCATTTTCGCGGTTACAACTCCATCCATAAGGAGAAAAAATGACCGAACGGCTTTTGCGACTGAGAGAAGTTCAGCAGCGGATTCCCTACAGCCGCAGCTCGATCTACCTGAAGATTTCGCTGGGGGAATTTCCAAGACCCGTCAAAATGGGCAAACGAGCGGTTGCCTGGCGTGAGGCTGACGTTGAAAAGTGGATGGCCGAGCGTCTGGAGTCGCGGCAATGACGCCGGAAGCCCTGGCCGCCCTTGTGAACGCCCGGCGTAGTGGCGTCCGTAGGTGGCTGGCACGATGTCCAGCTCATCCGGATCGCTCGCCTTCCCTCAGCATCGGGGAGGGGAAAGACGGGCGTGTGCTAATGCGCTGCTGGGCCGGATGCGCGACCAAAGACATTCTCGCCGCCCGTGGCCTTACCATGCGCGATCTGTTCGCCGGGCCGCCTGTTGCGCCTCAGCAAGCCGTCGCGCTCGCGGCACAGCGCAATGCGAGGGCCACAGTCGAACGCCAGCAGCGGGCCGCAGACCGGGCCGCGCGCGACAGGGTGTGGAAGCTGGGCTGTATCCGCGATGCACTGGGCGGGAAGCTAGCACGCTCGCCGGACGATGCCGCACTGGGCAAGCTGTTCCATACCGTGTGCGCCCGCTTCCACGATGCGGAGACAGCGCTATTCCCTGTGGCTCCCGAATTAGGCGGGAAACGCATGGAGCCTCCTGGCGAAGTTCCGGGCTGGATTGACGCGGCGCTAGCTGATATCGGAAAAGATCTTCAACCTCAAAAACCAGCGACCCAATGTGAACGGGCCGCATAGGAGTTTTCCATGAGTGAACCGATTCTAACCCGGCGTGATGCCGACGCCATGTCGCTTGACGAAATTCGCGCTCTCGTGGGAGACGGGCCGGAACCGCAGAGGCAATCCGCCATTTTGCCTCCACCAAAGAGTGAAGAAAGCGGATGGCCAGAACCGGAACCGCTTGGCAGTACATTACCCGATGTTCCGCAGTTTGACCCCGGATTGCTGCCCGTGTCTTTCCGCCCGCTGGTGGAAGACGTTTCCGAGCGGATGCAGGTTCCGCTCGATTTTCCGGCGGTGGCGGCAATTGCCACGCTTGCGGGAATTACAAACCGGCGAGCCTTGATGCAGCCGAAACGCAATGAGACTGACTGGCTGGTGACGCCGAACCTCTGGGGCGGGATTGTAGCGCCGCCGGGGATGATGAAGAGTCCCATCATTGCCTGCATGACCAAAGCCGCCCGTGCAATCGAAGCAAAATGGAGGGTAGAGACCGCAGCCGCAATCAAGGAATTTGAGGCCGAACAGGAAAGGGCCAAGCTTGACTATTCCGTCTGGCAAGAAAGCTATAAGCGAGCTGCCAAGGCGGGGAAATCGGCACCAGACAAGCCAGAATCGAATCTACAAGTGCCGACACAAAGGCGGCTGCTCACCAGCGATGCAACTTTTGAGAGTCTGCATCAGGTGCTCTCCGAAAACCCGGCGGGCCTGTTTGTCCTAAGAGACGAATTGAGCGGATGGCTGGCAGGTCTGGAGCGCCAAGGGAGAGAGCAGGAAAAGTCGTTCTATCTGGAATGCTGGAATGGCGATTCATGCTGCACACTCGACAGAATCGGACGCGGCAGCGTGCATGTGGCGCACGCCTGCATCTCGCTGTTTGGCGGCATCCAACCCGGACGGCTTCGGAGTTATCTTGCCGACGTGTTGCGCGATGGGCCGTCCAATGATGGCCTGATGCAGCGGTTCCAACTGCTGGTGTGGCCAGATATGAAAGCGGACTGGCGTTACGTTGACCGCGCACCAGACGCAAAGGCACTGGAATGCGCAGCGGAAGTGTACCGTCGCGTAGCGGCAATGGATGCTGGAAACCCTCTCTGCCTGCAATTCGCTGATGACGGGCAAGAGCTGTTCATTGCTTGGCTCACCGATCTTGAGCGGCGCATTCACGCCGATGAAACCGGCACGGTCATGCAGGCGCATCTTGCAAAATATCGCTCCCTTATGCCCAGCTTGGCGCTGCTATTCTCTGTGGCGGACGGCAAGCTCCAATCGGTTTCGCTGCATCACGCGCAACTGGCGAGTGACTGGTGCGATTATCTGGAGGCGCACGCACGCCGCGTCTATGCTTCGCAGGTACGCCCGGAACAAAGTGCGGCCATTGTGCTCAGTAAACGGTTAGCAAAGGGATGGAAACGTGCGGAGGGACAATTCACGCTCCGCGATGTGTACCGGAACGGCTGGGCTGGACTAACTACGCCGGACGAGAGCCGCGCCGCCATTCAGATTGTTGAGGACTGCGGATGGATACGCAAGGAAACCGATACGCCAGCGATCGGACGGCCTAGCGAGTTTTACACGATCAACCCGCGAATCGAGGTGCGACATGCAGCCAATTAACCGCTGGCGGAACTGGAAGCCAACCGACGAAAAGTTTTGCGATTCCTCAAGGCACGAACTGACAAAACCGCCAAAACCCAGTTCTGTCGGTTTTGTCAGTCCCAGTCCTGGGTATGTCCCAAACTTTTCCGGGGCGGATGACATCCCCGCACACGATTCCGATTCAGCTTATATGGCTCAAGTGGAACTAATGACGGACGAAATTCGCGCAAGGGACGATGCCTTTCACGGCTGGACGCGAGCGGTCTGTGTCTGGCGCGAACATTCTTGGTGCGGTCTTGGAGGCCTGCATGTCTCCTACTGCGAATGGGCGGACGCGCACAACGCCGATCTTTGCGACCGGCAGACGTTTGAAGCCGTGCTTGCGTGCCTTGGCTTCACGCTGAAGGACGGCATGGTCTATGGATTGATCTTTCGGGAAGACGCGGAGACCGCCGCTGCCTACAACGCGCCAGCATAGCGCAGCGCATGACTGCTTACCGTCCTACTGGCGTGAAGGCTTAAAACTTTGAACGCAGAACCGATCTGAAAGGGACACTCCCCATGCTCTACAAACGCGGACGATTCTGGTGGTACGAGTTTCACGTCAACGGGCGCAAGGTTCGCCAATCCACGAAAACTGAGGATCGTGACCTGGCGGAGCGGATTGCCGAGGCGCGGCATTCGCAAGCCTTGCTCTGTCCTCGCGGCGGCTACTCGCAGTTTCTCACCCTGGCACAGGGCGCGGAACTTTGGCACTGCGAACGCCGCGCCGCATGGACGCGCACAACGGAATCGGCGGCACGGCACAATCTGCGGCATCTAGTAGGATTTTTCGGAACTATGAAGCTGCATCGAATCACGTCCGTTGCCATCGGCAAGTATCAGTCAACCCGACTGGCGGAAGGGGCCAGCGGTGCCACGATCAATCAGGAAATCACGACGCTGCGGGCGATCCTACGGAAGGCCCGTCTCTGGGAAGACTTGAAGCCGGATGTGAAGCGTCTCCGACAGCGCACGGATGTAGGACGCGCGCTGGAAGAAATCGAACTACGGATGCTATTGGCGGCGGCGCGAACCTGTCAGAGTGAAGGCTTATATACGGCGATCCTGCTCTCCGTCCATACCGGCGTGCGACGGTTTGAATTGTGCAACCTGCAATGGCGCGATATCGACCGCCGCAAGCATACTCTGCGTGTGATGCGATCCAAGACAGAAGCCGGAACGGGCCGCATCATTCCGCTCAACGCCCGCGCCTGGGCCGCGTTGAACGATTGGCGGGCGAAGTTTTCTGGCGTCCAAGCCGAACACTATATTTTCCCCACAGAGCGGTATGGCTTCGGCGGACGCTACCGCTTCCACCAGAACCGTCCCACCGCTGGCTGGCATACGGCATGGACGCGCATTCGCAAAAAAACTGGCGTAGTTTGTCGCTGGCACGATCTGCGCCATACCTTCATTAGCCGCTTGGCGGAAGGCCCGGTGAGCGATTCAACGATCAAGGCGCTTGCGGGCCACATCTCGCCCAAGATGCTGGCACGATACAGTCACGTCCGCAATGCTGTACTTCATGCGGCGGTACGCAGGCTGGAAGCTCCGCCAAACAGCGCAACGGATTTCTAGCAACAAAGCCGTCAGAATCCGCCACACCAGAAACTTGCCGCCGCCCTTCAACACCACGGGGAGCGGCATTTTTCTTGGGGAAATTCAGAGATGCCCACGCGCTGGCCCGTTTAGTACCCGTTGTAATTCCGGCGTGGGAGCGCAAATGGACGTAGGACGAAGCCGGGACAGGCGGCCATGCCGTGCCTATATCAATCGCTTGCAATCGCTTGCGGGTAATTCACGCCCATACGCAAGGGTTGCGGCGCATCCGGCGCTTCCGCATCTTCGCCGCATGGCACGGAGACACGGTGGAGCATGGAACCGGCATGGCGGAGACGGGATGCTGCTTTGCGCTCAAGTGCCTGATTCTCTAGAAAGTTGCAGAGCCGTATTTGCATGAAAAGGTACTGTCAGAAGACTTCGCTTGTGGGGTTCGCGCCAGCCCTGGGGGAGCCTAGCGCCAGCTTTTTTCAGTGGAATGTCCGATACCGATTCGCCAGAGGTTTTTTTATCCTTTTCTCGGAGACCGGCTTTTGTAATCTCCAATAACCATGCGGCTTCCATGCGGATCGGACACGAACTTTGCGGATCGGACATCGCGGACAATCTGGGCATGATGGAGAACAAAATCGCGAACTCTGTAGAATCGTGCAAGAGTTTCCGCAGTCAAAGCTGATGCCTTTATCCCTGCCTGAGTTCGTGACCCGCTGGAAGGCCAGCACGCTTTCCGAGCGCGCCGCCGCACAGTCTCATTTCATCGATCTGTGCGATGTGTTGGGCCAGTCGCATCCCGCCGCCGCCGATCAAACCGGAGATAGTTTCACCTTCGAAAAGCACGTTTCTAAGCTCCACGGCGGGAAGGGCTTTGCCGATGTGTGGAAGCGCGGTTTCTTCGCCTGGGAGTACAAGGGCAAGCATCACGACCTGGCGGCGGCATATCACCAGCTTGCGGACTATCGAGACGATCTGGAAAATCCGCCTTTGCTGGTGGTGTGCGATCAAGATGGGATGAGACGGCTGGCCTCGCGTACAGCTAAGCTGTTCGCAACGCATTCAAGGATGCTCAAAGGAGACCAGCCAGTGAAGAAGGTTAGCAGAGAGTTGCCGAAGA
>JAJYBW010000057.1 GCA_021778815.1 Acidobacteriota bacterium
GAAATGGAGGCGCCTGTGTGCGCGTGGGATCTTCCGGCAGATGCGGACGAGCTCGACGAGGTGAGATCAGCTCGCGGGGAAACTCAATGAGTTTCGAGGGCAGCACGGAGCGGGGCTCAATCAGCGCTGAAGCCAGCAGGTCTTCCAGCGACGGTTCTGGCTCCGGGTCCGCCTGGTGCAAATGCATCTCTCGAGTGCGCTCGGCAAAATGCGGCATCACGGGTGTTCCCGGTAGCGAAAAATGCGGCGGGTCAGTGACTGTTTCTGCGCTTTGAAGGTGCAGAGGCGTGTGCGCTTCAGCGGCGACCCCACTGGTAGAGGCCGAGGGTGCGCCGGAATTTGACGTCTGCGCGCTCCCTTCCGCAGCGAAATCCTGAAATAAATCTCCGTCGGTATCGGCGGCATGATTCGCGTATTGCGCTCTCTGTTCCGCCTCTGCACGCGCAGTTTCAGCGGCGATCAAGTCACTGTATGTGGGTGCGGATGCGTATCGAGATGCGACCGCACGAGCGATCTTTGTCGCTCGTGAATCGACAGGAGTTTTGGGCGGCGACGGGGGCTTGACCGCTGTTTGCGGGCGGTGCGCTCGATAACGATCGAGACGCTCCGTAATCTCCTGTTTCCAATCATCGCTCAGCAACTGCTGCTGAGGGACGGGTGCCGACTGTGGCGCGGACAATGCTGGACTCACCTGTAACTCCTATTATATAGCCCCATTAATAGTGCAATTTCCACAAAAAAATTCGCATGCGTGAATTTGTTTCCTGATAACAGAGATGCAATGCACGAACACAGGTCTGTCTCACCAGAAAAACCCTTTGCAGCGGCCTGGGAAGGAACAATCGCGGAGAGGCCAAACAAGGCCGGTCACATCGCATGCAACACGTGTGCGTCATTGACCAGAGTTGTGTGGGTGCCAGAGCGACGGGTCAGAAATCATTAGCCGAAACTTTGCTTGCTGCGGGAACGTTTACACTGAAAGTGTTCCGGCCCATGAGAACCCGTGTTTGTATCTGTACCATGCTGCTCGCGTTTTGTCATGTGCGAATGAATGCGCAGGCACTGACCATGCGGCTCTCGCCGGATCGATCCGGAACCCGTTTCATGCAGTTGGCCGCTGCAAAAATACTTTCCGAAACGCCTGCACCTTCCAACCAAAATTCAGTAGCCTCCACAACGGCGTCTGCATCCAACGCCGCGTCAGCACCCAACGCAACCCTCCCCGACGCGCCACAGTCTCCGACTGAAAACCTTCCCGTTGCGGAGCCCATTCCAGCCCCGCTCGCGGGTGTACCGGTCACTATCCAGGCGCAACAACAAGAACGCCGCGGCGATATGTACGATCTACGCGGCGGCGTCGAAATCGACTATGAAAACTATGTAATCCTGGCGGACCATGCCACTTACAACACAGCTACGGGCCTGGTTGAAGCCGAGGGTCATTTGCAGGTGACGGGTGGCCCGGATAGCGAAGACTTTGCCGCCGACCATGGCACGATCAATCTGAATCAACAGACGGGTCATTTCTATGACGTGATTGGATCTGTCGGCGTGATCCACCCGGCTTCGCCAGCCAATGCGTACATCCCCAAGATTTTTGGGCTTCCGCCGTCCAGCAACAGAAGTCTCTACACATCGACGAATCCCTTCCTGATCAGCGCAAAGGAATTGATCAAGAAAGGCCCGGAAAGCTACGAGCTCATCGATGGCAGCATGACCTCCTGCCGCCTGCCCAAGCCCGACTGGCGGATTCTCGCCCCGCATATCCTGGTCGACAATGGCACCGCCAAGGCGAGGAACGCAGATTTTCAAGTGTTGAATAAACCCCTCCTGTTCTTGCCCTATGTCACCCACGGCGTCGACACCGCTGCCCGCCAATCCGGTTTCCTGATTCCCGCGCTCGAATTCGGCTCCACTATCAAAGGCACCGTGGTAGGCGAGCAGTATTACTGGGTCATCAACCGCAGCACGGATTTGCTGGTCGGGTTTCAGTACTATTCCCTGCGCGGATGGGAACAGAACGCCGAGTTTCGCTACAAGGGCCTCGACCATGACTTTGTTCACGGACTGTATAACGGCGTGGAAGACAGAGGCATTGCGCAGTTCAACTACGCCGATCAAGGTGGCCAGGATACGATCGTGACTGCACGTCACGATATGACGCGCTACACGCGCTTCGTCACCAACTCCGAGTATCTGAGTTCCTACGTGTATCGCCAGGTTTTTGCGCCCAACTATTCCCAGGCCGTGTCTTCTGAAGTAAAGTCGTGGGCATTTCTAACCCATGAAAAAGACGGATTCGCGAGCACCTTCGACGCCGAACGTTACGAGAAGTACGCCAGCGACATATCGGGCGATGAGATACGAATTTTTCACCTGCCGCGGATTGATTTCGACGCTGTGGACCATGAGCTGGGCTCATCGGGGGTGTTTGCCGGCGGCGAAGCCAGCTTTGGATTTCTGACGCGAGCGGAACCGTATTATCAGTCTCACCACGTCGGTCGTTTCGATCTATTTCCGCACATCACGGTGCCATGGCTTGCCGATGGCTGGACCATTCGCCCGACCGTTGGAGTGCGCGAGACTGGTTATTCGCACAGCCAGAAGCTGGGGCCGGTGCCGGCGAACGCGCCGCCCCCTTCCGCGAACGACCTGCCGGGCGAAGATGCTGTTCCAACCGCGATGGATCCTGCCATCAATCGCGCCGCCGTGGAAGGCGACCTGCAAATTCTTCCTCCCGTGTTGGAGCGTGACTTCGACGGTCCCTACCTCGCGAAACATTTCGGGGTGGCGCTTCGGCATACGATTGAGCCGGAAATCAATTATCGCTATGTCGCCGGAGTCGGTAATTTCAACCAGATTCCCCGCTTCGACGCGACCGACATTTACAGCGACACGAATGAAGTGGAATATGGGCTGACGCAGCGGCTTTTCCTGAAGCGACTGCACCCTGCTCCGTGCGCGAAAGATGCTGCCGCCGCAGAGCAAATGGATCCGTCAAGTCATGATTGCGGAGAAGTCTCACGCCAGTGGCTCTCCTGGTTTGTCGGACAGAAATATTTCATCGATCCAACGTTTGGCCACGCGGTCATTTCCGGACGCCGCAACATTTTTACAACCACGCTGGATCTGAGCGGCGTGGATTACATGACGGCTCCGCGCGATGTTTCTCCGGTCGTCTCCCGGCTGCGAGTGGCCCCCAGCGTCAGTACCGATCTGGAGTGGGCCGCCGACTACGACACCAAAGCCGGCCGATGGGCAGCCAGCAACGTATTCGCGGACTATCGCCATGGAAATTTCTTTTCCGGACTCGGCCATTCTCTGCTGAACGCCGTGGGCGAAACGCCGGAGCCGCCGACCCAGCCTGCCAATGTTGTGAACTATAACCAGATGCAGGTTCTTCTGGGCTACGGAGCTATGACCAAGCCGGGATTCAGTGCTGCGGCAAAAGGCAACCTTTCGCTGGAAGGGCGCGCACTCGAATATGGCGGTATACAGGCCACCTACAAGCGGAATTGCTGTGCCCTTACGGTGGAGGTGCAGCGTTTCGCGCTGGGAACGGTTCGCAATGAAACGTCGACGACCTTTAACCTGTCGTTGTCCGGTGTAGCCGCGGTCGGCAGCCTGGTACGCGCCGAACGTATCTTCTAGGGCCAAACCCATCGTCCTCCGGCAAAAACTCCGATCGCCAGTTTTGCCTGTCAGCACGCAAAACTGCCCGTTTCTCCAACCTGGCGGAATCTACGGAATGACCCCTGCCTTATAGCCAACCAAGGCAGCGATCGGGCTCTGCGTGTGATAATGGTGGTACATCCATCGCTTGGGGAACTCGTTGCGCATATCTCGTTTTCTACTCGTTTTCATCCTGGTTGCCGGAATGGGCTGCAAAGCGCAGACGCCGCCCGCCAGTAATGCCCTTCAGGCGAAACTCGACCGACAGATTCAGCTGACAATCCGTTCCCAATTCAACGTTCCACCGGACTACACGGTAACGTTAGGGGATCGCAGTAAGAGCGACATCGATGGATTCGATACATTACCCGTCACCTTCAGCAACGGCTCTCAGAAGAAGACCACAGTTTTCCTCATCTCGAAGGACAACAATACCCTGGCTCGGCTGGAAAAGTTTGATTTAACCAAGGCCCCCGGCTCGGGGATCAATGTGCTCGGGCGCCCCATCCGCGGCAATCCCAAGGCAAAGGTAACGATTATCAACTTCGATGATCTGGAATGCCCGTTCTGCGCGCGCATGCATGAAGTCCTGTTTCCCGCGACGGAACAACATTACGGCAATCAAGTTCGATACATCTATCTCGACTTTCCTCTGGTGCAATTGCACCCCTGGGCGATGCATGGCGCGGTGGATGTCAATTGCCTGGCTGATCAAAGTCCCACTGGATATTGGAATCTGGTGGACACATTTCACTCAAAGAGCGACGAGATTTCCGGCGCCCGCGGACAGGAAAGCCTGGCCGCCAGCGTCAAAAAGGTGGACGATTTAACTCTGGCTGAAGGGAAGCGCGATAATGTCGACATGGGGAAGCTGCAGGCATGCATCTCCAAGCAGGATGAGTCGGTGATTCGTGCTTCCATGCAGCAGGGCGATGCTTTGGGAGTCGATGGAACTCCCACCATGTTCGTCAACGGCGAGCGTGCCACGGGGGCTCTCTCGCAAGACATGCTTTGGACGATTATTGATCGGGCCCTTCGCGACGTTGGAGAAGTGCCACCCCCGGACAACAACTCCGCGCCTGCCACGCCCGCTAAGGCTGCGACTGCGCCAGGCAACTAGCAGCGGACATGGCATCCGTGTGAGCACAACCGAAACCGTCGAATCCACAGAACGGTTGGAACATGGAACGGCCGGAAGCAAACTGAACCCGGCAGGCAACTGAATGGAGAACGGATTGAACGTCATCATGCAGACTTTGTCGAATCCCACCACCGCTGAATTCCCTCGCGGGCCAGTTAGAATGGCCCTGCAACGCGCCGTCAAAACGGGCACCGTAGCCATGGCTGGCGCGCTCCTCTTCGCCTCACTGGCAGGCTGCACGCGCACGCCCAGCCCGGATGTCTGGGCCACGGTCAATGGTCATCCGATTACGGAATCGGAAGTGAATAAGTACTACCAAAACCAGATGGCCTCCAGGCAGCAGCAACCTACCTCCGACGAAGCCGCGATGCTGAGACTGGAAATTCTGCACCAGCGGATCGGGGAAGAAGTGATTCGGCAGCAGGCGGAAAAATTGCACCTTGTGGCCACAGATGCGGAAGTCGACGCCAAGATCGCACAGCTGAAAGCTCCCTTTACCGAGCAGCAATTTAACGAGCAGCTGAAGGCCAAGGGCCTGACCCTGGAAGATATCCGCCGCGATTACTGGATGAATCTGACCATAGAAAAGGTCATGAATAAAGAGATCGAATCCAAGATCAATATTACCGACGCGGATGTTGCGAATTTCTATAACCTGCATCAGGCTGAGTTCAATCTGATCGAACCGCAGTACCACCTGGCACAGATCGTCGTCACTCCGAATCCAAACGTGCGCGTCGAAAACCGGCAGAACAGCAAAGCGCGCAATGACGAAGAAGCGCGGAAGAAGATTAATGCCTTGCACAATCAGTTGGAAACGGGAGCGGATTTTGCCCAGCTCGCCATCAACTATTCCGAAGCACCCGATACCACTTCGAGTGGAGGCGACATGGGCTTTGTTGCGGCGTCGCAACTCAAGTCTGACCCCGAAGTGTACGCTGCGATCAGCAAACTGCAGCCCGGCCAGATCACCCCGGTTCTGCCCATCATGCAGGGCCCATCCAAGCAGCCGGTTGGGTATATGATCTGCAAGTTGATTGCGATTGAACCGGCAGGACAGCACCCCTTGAGCGATCCTCGCGTGCAGCAGATGATTCGTCAGCAACTGCACGACAGCCGTTCTCGCCTGCTGCAGAGCGCCTACAACGAAGCGCTGCGCGATCGGGCCCGCGTCGTCAATTATTATGCGGAAGACATTCTAAAGAACGCCCACTAGAAGCAGCCTTATATACTCGAAGCCAATCGTGATGGAATCGATGAGACCCGCCCTGAAAGCGGGTCTCACTTTTTGCAGAAGCAGCAGTGGCCTATTTGAAG
The DNA here is from genome assembly GCA_021778815.1 of Acidobacteriota bacterium. Lineage (GTDB taxonomy): Bacteria > Acidobacteriota > Terriglobia > Terriglobales > Acidobacteriaceae > JAKAAZ01. The sequence goes on from JAJYBW010000057.1 coordinate 6,131, forward strand.
CCGCTTCCAGTGTCTGGCGATTGCGTTAACATCCGTGCCACGTTATCATCACGCCCGAAGGCCGAAGGGTGGAGTGTCGAATGAAATTGTTGCGGTGCTTTGTCGTTGTTCTCTGCTTTGCAATCTCCTGTTCGGCCGCTGAGTTGCCGAAGTGCTACCAATCGATGAACCATGTTACGTGGATCGTGCAGAATGCCGATCAGGTGAGTGCAGCATGGAAGGCGCTCGGTCTTTCCGATATCAAGGAATCTGTGCGAGTTCAGTTCTCCGGCGAATATCGCGGCAAGCCTGTCACTATCCGGGCCCGGCAGGTCAGCGGCCATCTCGGCAGCCTTACTCTCGATTTCATCCAGCCCGACAAGGGACAGAACAACGCGTTTACCAGCTTTCTCTCCAGCCACGGCGACGGCATTTTTTCCTTTGTTTTCGAGGCTTCCAGCAAACAGGAGATGGACAAAGAGATTCAGCGGATGCGCACCCTCGGCGTCGATGTGCTGCAGCAGCTCACCGTGAAAGAGCATGGCACGCCGGTTATGTTCACCTATTTCAACACGGAGCCTCAGGGAAAATATGTGCTGGGTCTGGCCTACTCGCCCGTTGCGCCTGCGGCAGGCGGCAAATCGATGGTCTCGCACTTCGGGGCTGTTGTCCGCGATATCCCATCTGTCTCGGCGTACTGGCAGCGGCTTGGATTTCAGCCCATCCCGATTGAACATGCGACACCCAGGAAAGATATGCGGTATCGCGGCAAGCCATTGTGGTTTTACTTTGACGTCGGTTTCCAGCGTTATAACCCGCAGTTCGCTGTTGAGTGGATCTCTGCTCCCGCGACGCCTGCAAATATTTATGCGGATTATTTCAAGCTTCATGGAGAAGGAATTCAGCACATCGGCATGCCCGTCGACGATCTGTCGAAGACCGTGGCAACCTATGGGAAGCTCGGGTACAGCGTCTGGCAGGCGGGAGCCTGGGGCGATGTTGGCAAGAAAGACTCCGGCCAATATGACTATATGGACACGGATTCGATCGGCGGCATCAGCGTCGAGTTGCTTCACGCCTATTAGCGCACACCGGCGTCCGGTTGTAACCAAACGCGTATCCGGGTGTCTTATGGATGCAGGTTCGTGGCTGTAAATCCGGGGGAGGTTGCAAGATGGGTTCGATTACAAGACGCAGCATCATTTTTACCACTTTGATCGGTTTTGTTTTCTGCATGGGTTGTCGCGCGGCCAAAGCACCCATCCCCGCCCCCACGACGGATGCGCCGCTGGCGAAACAGTCTGGCCAGGAGACGGCGGTGCTGGCTGGAGGATGTTTCTGGGGCACGCAGACTGTGTTTGAGCGCGTCAAAGGCGTGACGGCCACGACGGTGGGATATGCCGGTGGGTCCGCCTCCACCGCAACCTATGCCCAGGTCACGCAGGAAAATACCGGCCATGCCGAGTCGGTGCAGGTGGTGTATGACCCTTCGAAAATTACCTATGGAACGTTGCTGCGGATCTTTTTCTCGGTTGCGCACGATCCAACCGAACTGAATCGTCAGGGCCCGGATGTCGGGACATCCTACCGGTCCGTCATCTTCTACGCCAATCCGGAGCAGGAGCGCATTGCCAAGGCCTACATTGCACAACTCGACGCGGCCAAGGTGTTCCGCAAGCCCATCGTTACCCAGGTGGTGCCGCTGAAAGGGTTTTATACGGCGGAGGCGTACCACCAAGATTATGCGCTGCACAATCCGAACAATCCGTATGTTAATATCTGCGATCGCCCTAAGATTGGCGAATTGAAGAAGCAGTTTCCGGACCTGTTCCAGAAATATAAAGGCGAGTAAGTTACGCGCCTTCGGCGGCTCCGGCTGCTGAGAGTTGAAGCTGCATGCTGTGTTGCCGCATATGTGCGGAGACGTAGGCAATATCACCGACTCAAGTCAGAGGGAGTGTGGCTGGGGTCTCGGTTGCGCAGAATTTTATCTCAACAGCGCAGAGTTTTGCGTAACAACGCCAGAGCCGGATCTGCCGCAGAATCCACTGCATTTCAGGCTTGCTATTGTGAGTCGAAAGGCTACACTGAGAGTCCCCCATGGTGAAAATAGGAATGCGTTGGGGGGGAAATGAACGTCAGGAAAAGTGGTTCTTCGGGAGTCGTAGCCGGTTGTGAAGCTCCCCGCTTATTGAATGTACGCACCGTAAAACATTTCGCGCTCTCGGTATGTATGGCGCTCGCAATCCTCATTCTCGGCGCTGGCAATGCACACGCCGCTGCACCGCCCCAGAAAATCGACTGCACCAACGGGCACACCCCGCACATGACAGTGGAGATCTACAACAACTCCACAACTCATAACATTTATCCGGTGCTCTTCGCGGGCGCGCCCAGCGTTACGGATACCTGGATTCAAGCCTGCTTCCAACTCACCGATGGCCAGCTCGCTGCCAATCCGTATCCACGGGCAACGCAATATCGTATGTACATCAACTGCTGCGCCAGCGGAGAGAACGGTATTCCTCCGGGCGGTTCGGCGAGGATTACGCTGCCGCTGTACTCGCCGCTGGTTGGCTCCATTAAGCCCACGCAATCTGGTCAACTGATTGACTGGTGGCAGGGCGGCGGCATCAATTTCTATAAAGGGCCGTCATCCGATACGAAGCCGCCGGCGGTCTTGCAGCAACACTGGAATGCCGACCAACAGGGCAACGAGGTCACGCCGACCAATAATCCGCCCACTTGCGGCGGCGGCTGCAAACTGCATTTCTTCAAAGCGCCCGCGTCAATCCCAAACAACGATCCGCAACAGCTAGCCGAATATACGCTGGGCGCGCAACCGATTAATCCCGATCACACCAAGCCTGGCCAGCCCGCGCGTCTGTGGGTGCCGGATAACGTGGACTACGATGTCTCCTACGTGAATTACGTTTACATGCCGGCGGTGATGGAACCCTTTGGCAACCCGCTGATCGGTTACATTGGCTCGCCGGAAACGATTACCAATTTCAGCGCAGCGATCAATCAATGGTACAAGTCGCCTCTAGGAGCTGACTGGCCGCTTTACAAGGACGGAGCTGGAAATGCTGAGCCCGGGAAAATTCCTTCCGCGCTGGAGATTTTCTTGAACTCTGCCGCATTCGACAATACGAATGTTTTTCTTCCAGCGCCTGCGCAATCAAAGCCGATTGTCGCCATGACCAAAGAATTGGAAGCTTGTATTAAGCAGAGTGGCGGCGACGCGATCTGCCCGCTCATTCTCTCCGTGGCGAATCTTCTTGGCGCCAACTACGAAAATTACAAAGGTGTCTATACCAACGACCGGAAAAAATGGACAGACGCATGGGGATGCACGGGCGCGCCGGTGGTGTTGACGGAGAAGCTATTTCTGGCGCATCTGTACGGATGGACACCCTTCCTGGAGAACTGCACCAACACCGCGGCCAACCAGCTCTATAACACGCCTGGATACGCGGATCCAAAAAAGCCGCTGAACTACGAAGTTGTTAAGGCCGACTTCGATCAATTGCAATATTGGATGAATGTGCTGAAGGGCGACTATGGCAAATTCGATCCGTATGTGGCGCTGGTCCATGGACCGGATTATCTGAATGCGCCTTACACGTATGCATATTCTGTCGATGATGCAGTTGGCAATATGCAGACCGACGGCACCGGCCTGATCCTTGCAGTAGGTGGTACGGAGAACCTGCCGAATCCAGACCACGCAACTCCCAACGTAAATTTCCCATTCGGATATTCTTCTTCGTATGACGGCGGAATCCATTTCTCAGATTACGGACGATGCACGACGGACCCTGACACGCCGACGGTTTCATACTTCACCAGTTTCGCCGTGCCGGTGGGGATTGACGGTACGCGGAGCAGCATCCTGAACTGTAAGAACTCGATGATGGATAGCAAGGGGCGGGTGTATGTCTTCAAGCTGAAAGGGCTGCCGGACAAATTCCCGAATAATCCATTTCCGACACCGCAGGAGCGACAGGCGGTCAATAGCCAGTTCATCGATTGCACGGGCAACACCGGCCAGGTGCTGAACTGGTGCCATGATGTGTATCCGTACAGCCAGATCAATCCACTTGATCCGCGGGCCACGGTCAACTACTACGTCATCATGGGTGCGCCGCCACCGCTGAAGTAAACCGCATCCATGCTTGTCTCAGCCGGCCGTCGCGTGAAGTTCGCGTGACGGCTGAGTGCGGGATTGTATAAAGGTCAGATGAGAACGCATGTCGATTCATCCGACCTACCGAATTTTCCTGAACAGTCTCGTTGCAGTTGGACGCTGGTTTGCGTGCTGGCCTTGTTTGTGGCCGGCGCGCTTGCCTTGCATGCGCAGGAGAGCCCTCAGAAATTTGCGAACCTGGGCCAGTGCAAGCTGGAAAGCGGCCAGGTGATCCAGGATTGCCGCATCGGCTACCGCACCTTCGGCAAGCTGAATGCAGCCGGCGATAATGCGGTGCTGGTGCCCACCTCACTCCATGGGAATACAGCGGAAATGACGCCGCTGTTTGGAGATGGAAGCTCGCCGCTGCACCTGGTGGATACTGCGCGCTTTTTCGGGATTGCGGTGGACGCCTTCGGCAACGGCGTTTCTTCGTCGCCGTCGAACAGTACTGCGCAGCATGGGACGGAGTTTCCAGCCTTCACGCTGCGCGATTGCGTGCGGGCGCAATACCGATTGGCGACCGAGGTTTTACATATTCAGCATCTGCACGCGGTGACCGGCATTTCGATGGGCGGCGAGCAGACGTTTGTGTGGGCGGTGATGTATCCAAAGTATTTTGATTTCGCCGTGCCGATCCTGGGAACGCCGCGCGAGACCAGCTTCGATCTGCTGACCAAACAGATTCAGGTGGACGCGATCAAAATGGCTCCGGGATATGACGGCGGCCATTACAGGACCGAGCCGGATTTGCGGCTGGCAAACCTGATCGACTCGCTGGTGACGATTACGCCGCAGTATCGGAATCAGTTGACGCCGAGGGACCAGGCGGCTGAGTACATCCACCGGGCTGAGACTTCTGACCACGGCGATGCCAATGACAGGCTGTGGCAGCTGGAGGCGGTGCGGCAACTGGATGTGATTGGAGATCGGACGATGGCGGAAGCGGCGCGGGGCGGGCCGCGTTTTCTGGTAATCGTGAACAAGTACGATCACACGGTAAACCCGCAGCCGGCGCTGGACTGGGCGGCGGCGATTGGTGCGCCGACGTATGAATCGCAGGTGAACTGCGGCCACTCCATGATGAACTGCGATGCGGCGGCGGTTTCCAGCAGGGTGCGGGCCTTTCTGGTTGAGGGCAAACTGGCGGAGTCTGACGGCAAATGAGGGCGGATCGGGAGGGGGAGTTTTTGGGTTCAGGGCGAAATAGTTGAAGGTTTATACGAGATAGTTGAAGGATTATGCAGGATAGTTGAAGGATTATACGGTACAGTTGAAGGATTATGCAGAGTCCGAAGCGGTCAAACAACGAGGTAAACCGAAGATTACATTCGGTTGCGGCCGGCCAGGCCGGCTTTTTTACCGCGCAACAGGCGAAAAAAATCGGATTTTCCGAAAGCAGCCACACCTACCACGTTCGGGCGGGCCACTGGACGCGCGAAGCTCGCGGGACTTACCGGCTCACGTCGTTTCCGGCGGTGCTGCGGCCGGAGCTGGTGCGCTGGCATTTGTGGTCCATGGACCGGATGGGGCGGGCACAGGGGGTCTACAGTCATTCTACCGCGTTGGGGCTTTATGTTACGCCAGAGGCGACGACGGCAGATGTGCCTGCGACGCTGGAGATGACGGTGCCCAAAGGGTTCCGCCGGAGCGCGACGCCGGAGGGTTTGACGCTGCACTATGGCGAGCTGCGGGAGAGCGACATTGCCGCGCGGAAGGGATATCGGCTGACGACGCCGCTGCGGACGATTCTGGACCTGGCCGCGGCGGATACGATGCCGCGCGAGGAGTTGTCAAAGGCGCTGATGGGGATTTTGGAGCGGGGTCTGATCACGCCCAAGCAGGTGGAAGGCGCGAGGATCCCGGAGGTGGCGCAGATGCAACTGGAGGCGCTGCTGGGGTGGAAGAAGGGGTGAGTGGGCACCCGGCGCGCGCCTCATTGAAGCTATACACATAAATGTGGGATTCTTACACATA
>JAJYBW010000437.1 GCA_021778815.1 Acidobacteriota bacterium
ACCGTCGAATCCCATCCTTATACAGGTGTGACAAAAGGGCTGGAAAAACCCGCTGCCTAAACCACACAAAATCAATGGCCGGATCTGCCCGATCCGGCCGTGTCAAAAGGTAAAGCTTGTGAGACAGAGGGCAAGTCCAGCTCTGCGGTCCCAGCTTGGGTCATTCAACCGACTTTACCTCCCGCTGATGCCTTGCCAGAGAACGTGTTTCGCGACGCTTCTCGTGGGTGCTGATTCCCGGGATATACGTGACGTGCCCCTGAACGCAACGCGTACAGAAAGTTCGAATAGTGAGCGAATACTTGCACCGAGTTCCCGCCATCGATCGCAATCGATACTCACTGAATCGATATTGCGCCTCAGAATGGGACAGCATTCTTGCTTTCCGGCGAGTTGAAGTAACGGATCCAGAAATTGGCCTTCACCTTATCGGCTAGAGGCATGGCTCCGCAGCGAGCCCCGAGTTCCATCGTCTCCTGCTGATCTGGATCAACCTTTGGCCAACGTTGCAGCCCAGGACCGTTAGGATCGCCTTTTGTGGCAAAGTTTACAAGGTAGGAAGAGACTTCTTTCGCCAGCACGAAATCATTTTCCTCCCAGGGACGATCAAGCATCTTGAGGTTCAAGAAGAAGTAGGGAATCTCGCCCGTATGGAAAGCGCCGAATTCAGGATGCTGTGGCCACGGTATGGCGCGATCGAAATAGTACGTGAAGACGGGTTCGTGATGACTCTTGACGCGGGCGCCCGCCCAGAGAAACATAGAAATGCGGTCACGATCTTGACTGCTGGCCATTGTCGCGATTCCGATATCTTCCATCTTGGTAACTGGATAGAGCTTCTCGAATTCGGCGGCCATTTCGCCATACCGCTGTCGAAGCAACTGATGATAACCGTCAACCGTGTTGCTCCGCTGCGCAAAAAGCGCGGAGTCGCTTGCTTGGTAACCAGTAATCACGGGAACGTCGTTGTCAGAGCCTTTGGCATTTAGGTTGTTTGGTGTATCGGGCAAGATCCATCCATCCACAATCGGCGCAAAGCGGAGCCCTCCGGACATGTTTGCCTGAGGATCAGGCAACAAAGCATCGGCCGGTATCGCGCGGAGTACCTTGATAGAGGGTGCATGGTGCTCTTCGGCAAACTTCACACCTGTCTGCTCAGCATCGCTCAACCTGGCCATTGGAATTCCAGCGATGCCCAATCCGCTATCGGCTTGCGCCCGCTGAAAAAGGCCTGCTGCCTGCGGCGATGCGATCAATGCGGCTACGCTGAACGCTCCCGCCGACTGGCCCCAAATGGTGACGTTTTGCGGATCGCCACCAAATTGAGCGATGTTGGACTGAATCCACTTGAGGGCCGCAATCTGGTCCATTAGTCCGTAGTTCCCGGAGCCATGGTGCTCTGATTCCGCGCTCAGCTCCGGATGTGCCAGGAAGCCGAAGACGCCGAGGCGGTAGTTGAGGGTGACGACCACAACTCCCCTGGCTGCCAGATGGCCGCCATGGTAGACGTCAATGGAGCCTGCTCCTCCACTGAATCCGCCCCCATGAATAAAGACCACGACGGGAAGATTCCTATTGGCACTTACTTTCGGGCTCCAGATGTTTAGGTAGAGACAATCTTCACTTATTTTGCCGTGAGTAAGAAACTCCTCTGTCCATGGCATGTGCATGGGGAGCATACTCTCGATGATAGGCTGCATGCAACTGGCCGAAAACTCGGTAGCCTTGCGGATACCTTGCCACGCTGCAGGCGGCCGCGGTGCGCGCCAGCGCCATTCACCAACAGGTGGAGCGGCAAAGGCGATGCCCTTGAAAGCAGAGACATCGGAATTGGCTTCCAGTTGTCCCTCGACTTTTCCCTGGGCGGTTTGCACTACTTGGGCCGACAGACGATTAACGAGAAGTACGGCAACGAGAGACAGCCTCAACGCGATGTTCATAAGATCCTCTGATAATCATCTTGGGTATTTTCGTGAGCAAACTCACTGAACGTCTTGTCGAGTTGGCCAGATTCCATTCTGCGGTCAGTTGGGCGTGCGCGATGATACCCATGCCGGTAATAGCGATATCGCTAATGGCTTGCTAGGTACGAGACAGGAATCCTCACCAGTCGGTCGCTCATAAATGAACCGAGATACAGATCATCTCTCACCTGTAGTGCCACAGTGACACCTTCAATGATCAGGTGTCTACTCTCAGAATCATATTCACGGTTGATCTGCATGGTTGCCGGATCAATCTCGACGATCCCGAAGCTTAGAGTGCACGGTCGGTTACTCCCCTTCGGGCAATCTTCATTCGGGCCGCCTTTGATTCCGGCCGACAGAAGGGTCCCTTGAGGCGTCCACGTAAGGTTATCTGGAAGGAAGCTGACATTGGTTAAACCAATCAGTGTTCCGTTCTTCAAGCTAAACTTAAGCACATGGCCTGCGAGGAATTCATTCACGTACATGAACTGCCCGTCCGGGCTAACGAGCACACCATTCGCAAATCGCATGCGTGTGCTTGTGATTTCGGATTCTCCCCCGCCGGGC
>JAJYBW010000058.1 GCA_021778815.1 Acidobacteriota bacterium
ATGAGATCTGTGGCGACCACCGTTATCGCGACATCGCCGAGTACTTTCTGGGTGAAGTCCTCGCCGCGCGCAGCTACGCTATCGGCAACACTAGTCTCGACGAACACTGGACAACACCGCCAGGCCAATTGAAAGGTACTCTGGCCTGGGCCAATGCTGAATGCTGCGTCGCCTACAACCTGATGAAGCTGCAGCGCCACGTCTTCAGTTGGACCGGCGACGCGCGGTGGATGGATGCATACGAACGCACACTATTCAACTGCAGGCTCGGTACCCAGAACGCTCAGGGCCTCAAGCAGTATTTCTTTCCGCTCGCTGCCGGATATTGGCGCGCCTATAACTCGCCGGAAGAGTCGTTCTGGTGCTGCACGGGAACAGGCGCCGAAGAGTTCGCAAAATTCGCAGATACCATTTACTTCCGCCGCGGTAGCGACATCTACGTGAACCAGTTCATCCCATCCACACTCGATTGGAAAGAGGAGGGGCTCGTCCTTGAACAGGCCACACAATTTCCACACGAGCAAGGCACGACACTCAAAATTAAGTCCTCGCGGCCGGCGCAACGCACCATCCATGTACGCATTCCACACTGGACCACAGAATCAGCCGAGGTGAAGGTGAATGGCGTCTCGCTCGGGGCAATGGCCGACCCCGGCTCCTATCTCGCTCTTCGCAAAGTCTGGCAGGACGGCGATACCATCAGCATCAGCCTCCCGATGCAATTGCGCCAGGAGCCTTTATCCGGCGACGATTCCCTTACGGCTGTCCTGTATGGTCCGCTTGTGCTGGCGGCTGATCTAGGAGCCGGCCCCTGCGACGGTCCCCAAAGAATCATCCATAGCGGAGAGACCGTGCCCAAGGGTCCGCCCGCCGCATCTCTCTTGCCGAAGGTTGCGGCAACGTCGGAGGCAAGCACCAAGCAATGGATTCAGGTCGAATCCTCGCCGGATCTGCGCTTCACCGCAGCCGGCGAAAATGCGAAGTACCAGCTGATGCCGATGTATCAGATCGGCGATCAGCGATATTCCGTTTATTGGCAAATGCAGAGCCCGAAGAAACAGAGTTAGCTTGCGGAGTCAACCAGCCACCCAGCGTCCGTCAACGCTCAGGCACGGCGCCCCACTGATTGCCGATATATTTATTCAATTCCGCAAATGCGACCCATTTTCAGCACCTATCCCCGTCGTCTAAAGCCACCAGCTGGTTGTATCCGAGGGCGCTTCCGACCCCGACACTTAGCTACTGTCGCTACCGTTTTTATGGCTTTTTGGCAGACAGTTTCCCTGTTTTCATGGAATTGGATTTTCTACGGCCGATTAAAAAGCAAGTTTATTTTCATTCATATACATCATTCCATTGGACCTGCAAAAGCAGCAGGTTCGCCCCCTCCCGGCACCATGGCCATGGTTGAGAGGCAGGTCTTTGACTTTTACTCGCGACCGGGGCGCCGATTCACGGCAACGCTTCCAATAAATGTTATGAACAAATTTTCTCGACTAGACGGCTGCGGCCGGATCGCGTGAGTAGCGAATCACTTCAACTGGAGAGGTCGCCATCAGGCCTTCATGAACCATCTCATCCAGATAAGGGATCAGCGTGCGGATTTGCTCTTCTGTGTCGACAATGCTCACCATCATCGGAGCATCCTTGGAGAGTGCCCAGCGGCTCGCATAATGAATTCTTGTGCTGGTGCCATATCCCTCGATGCCGCGATAGATGGTGACTCCAGCGATCCCAAGCTCCTGACACTTGGCGAAGATCGCCTCGTGCAATGGCCGTCCTTGCCACTTATCGGCCTCCCCAAAATGTATCCGCAACATCTGCGCCTTAAACTCTTCTTTCATGGCTTGGTCTCCATTGCTAACGATTGGCTTGCACGTTCTCCTGCTGACCCAGCCTCAGTTCGCCTCGCTGGCCCGATAGGAGTATTTGATGACGTCGACATCCGACAGCACGACCAGGCCCTCCTGAACCATCTGCTCCACTCTCGGCAGAAAGGCGCGCAGCTTCTCGTCCGTATCGACTACCGAGAGCATGATTGAGCTATCGTGAGACAGGTGCAGCGGCTTGTCCTTGTGAATTCGCCGATGCGCACCGTAGCCCAATATTCCGCGATAGACGGTAACGCCGGCGATATCGTTTGCCCGCATCGCTTCGACCAGCGCCTTATAGAGGGGAATATCTTTCCAACGATCCGATTCGCCGATGTAAATGCGCATTAATCGAGCCCGACCCTCGATTTTGAGCGGCGAGGCTGTCAAAGCCTTCTTCTCTTTTGAACTCTGGGCCGCTTTGGCGACCGTAGTCTCCTGCACCTCGATCATGCCGCTGCCAACCATCTCCTCCAGCTTGCCAAGCAATTCATCCACCTTTTCTCTGGACTCGATGAATTCAATCTTCATTGGCAATTGATCGGATATTTCTACGAAGTTCGACGAGTGAATGTGATGGTCCGCGCCGAACCCCGCCACGCCTTTCAGCACGGTCGCTCCGGCAACGCCTCGATAGAAAAGAAAATCGATGATTCCGGAGTAAGTCGCCGCTCCGTGATATGTGGAGCCCTCGTTCAGGTAGATTGAAACCTTGACTGCCTTCCCTGCCTGCAACATGTGTCCTCCCTATTCCTCAACTGGCTGCCGCCATTCACGACCCATTGCAGACTCAAGCATCGCTGGCGGCGATGCAAACCACGCATCAACGGTGCGCTCACGATTCCCCCTCATGAGATTACCTCTGCAAGGAAGACACCGCATCCAACAGCAACAAGTCCTAGCAGAAGGCTGCTGAAAGCATAGAGAGCAGCCGAGGAGAAATCCCCACTTCGAAGGGTGGCGAACGTCTCCCATTCATACGAGGAAAATGTACTGTAGGCGCCGAGAAAGCCGATGGGCACCAGAAATCTCCATGCCGGATTCCATCCCGTCCGCCGCGTCAGAAGCGTGAGCGAGAAGCCAATCAACAAGCAGGCCGACATATTGATGAAAAATGTTCCGTATGGAAAGCGCGTCCCAAGGCGGCTGGCGATCGTGGAATCTACCCAGAATCTGGCGATGGAGCCCAGCGCCCCGCCCAGCGCAATGTAAAAGTATTTCGACAAGCTCATCCTCCCTATGCGTGCGTTCGCTGCGCAACGCAGCTATGTTCTGAATCCCAATTTTTCAATCGAGCAAGACCCCATTCAACTTTCGGCGCGTGAATCAAGGTTGGCACCCAAATCCTCGCGCACATAGCGCTGCATACCCTCCACCAGCGAGCGAAGTTCGTCCATCACACCGTTGAGTTCTCGGGCTGCATCCTCGGGCACGGTCCCGTAGCCAAGCATGTAATTTGGTCTCATTTCTTCAATTGCGATTTCCATGAAGGAAAGGTCCGTCATCACGGCCCGCGTTGCTGGAATTTCCGGCGGCTGCGGCTCCATGTGCTGCCAGCCAAGCGTACGAACCAGCTGCAAGCGCATGCGGTGGATCTGATCTTCGATCACCTGCGACTGGGGGGCCGTTATGTCCACAAGATAGCGAGGGAATGGCGACTTCGACGCGGCAGCGTGCAGAACGCTCTCGATATCGCTCAGAAGTCTGTCGATATATTGGCAAGACACTCTAAGATGTCGTCGCTGGGGGTCGTTGAATTGTCCAGTCTTTCGTCTCATCGCCACGTCGGGCGAGAGAACCCATGCAGGTTTCATGGATCCATGAACTCCAATTCACTTGTAAATTCAGGGATCGCGCCGGGACACAACTCCGCAACAGGCTTCCCTGTCAGGAGTTATCATCTGTCCGGCCTATTGGATTGGACAGCGGTTAAAGGTGAACTCCTTCACCTAACCAACACTCTTTTTGTAGACCATTCACGCCCCACTGTCAACGATGGGGGATCCGCCGCACCACCCCATGCGTGCGATGGCGGCGTCCTGAGTTCCAAGGATGCGCTGCTATACACTCAACGGTGATGCAACCGGTTTTAGACTCTATTCGCGTCGTCGAAGTTACCGAGGCACTGGCCGGACCCTATTGCGCCATGATGCTCGGAGACTTTGGCGCCGACGTTATCAAAATCGAACGCAAAAAAGTGGGCGATCAATCTCGAGGATGGGGACCGCCATTCTGCGGCACAGAATCTGCTTACTTCCTCGCTGCCAATCGCAACAAGAAATCCCTCACTCTCGATCTTGACCATCCCTTTGGCCGGGACGTGATGCATCGCTTGCTGCAGTCGACAGATGTATTCCTGACCAACCAGCCGAAACTCGACTCGCTAAAACGAGCATCGCTCGATCCTGAAACTCTCTGCGCGCAGTTTCCCCGGCTCATCTACTGCGCGATTTCAGGCTACGGTCTCTTCGGGCCCAAAGCCGGCCTCGCCGGTTATGACATCATCGCGCAGGCAGAAAGTGGCATCATGAGTTTTACTGGAGAACCCGACGGTGAGCCCATTCGCTATCCGGTCGCCCTGGCCGACCTGATATGTGGACTCTATTCCGCTCTCGGCATTCTGGCTGCGCTATTCGCACGAGAAAAATCAGGCCGCGGTCAGTTTCTGGACATGGCTCTCTTCGATTCGCAACTGACACTGCTGGCTAACATCGGAAGCAATTTTCTCAACGCCGGCGCACTGCCGCAGCGCTGGGGGAATGCCCACCCAAGCATTGTTCCCTATCAGTTATTCCGCGGTGCTGATCATCGCCACTTTGTCGTCGGCATCGGCACGGAACCGCTGTGGGTGAAGTTCACAAGAGTTATTGGAATTGAGGAGAGTATCGGCCGCGATCTGCACTATCGGTCGAACCAGCTTCGAATCGAAAACCGGACCGCACTCATCCACCTGTTGCAGGAAATTCTGAGCTCGCAACCAGCGGAGGAATGGGTCAGCCGCTTAACGGAAGCCGGAATTCCAGCGGCCATGGTGAAGAATGTCGATGAAGCCTTTTGCGATCGGCAGGTTCTGGAGCGCAAACTGATCGTCGAGTTTGAGCACCCCGAGCTTCGAGCCGCGAAAAGCATCGCGAATCCCGTCCGACTCTCCGCGACGCCGGTCTCCTATCGCCTGCCTCCGCCATTGCTCGGGGAACACAACCAAGAATTATTGATGAGCCTGGGATACTCGGACCAGCAGATTGCAGAAGCATCCGCAGCGGGCGCAATATAGATAGCGCCCTCGGCATCACCCTCTTCCACGCACAAGGTGTTTCTCTGAACCTGCGCACAACATTGCTATTCCAGCGATTGCGTTGCGATCGTTCTCAGCTCCGGCAAAACCCTTCCCAGTTGCACCGCGGCAGCATCTCGTTCGCCCAACGCAAAATACACATCCCGATAGAGCGGGTACAACCGGTCATATATGGCAACGGTCTTCGGTTCTGGCTGATACGTTTTATGCGGAAGGCACAACGCGTCCTGCGCGGCCTCGAGCGAAGGATAAGCCCCCGCAGCCAGGAACGCCATGATGCCCGAGCCCAAGCTGGTCGGCACGCCATCCGGCACCAGCACCGGCTTGCCCAGAACATTGGCGTACACCTGGTTCAGTACGGCGTTATTCTGCGGCACCCCGCCGGCATTGATCACGCGGTCAATGCGCACGCCATGCTGCGCCATTCGCTCCAGAATGATGCGCGTGTGCAGGGCGGTGCCTTCAATTGCAGCAAACAATTCATCCTGCGCGGTGTGCAACAAATTCCAACCAAGGGTAACTCCACCCAGCTCGGCATTCACCAGCACCGTCCGGTCTCCGTTGTCCCAGCTCAATCGCAGCAGGCCCGTCTGGCCACCGCGATATTTTTCCAGGCCCTTCGATAGTTCCTTCACGCTGGTTCCGGCACGGCGGGCAATCGCGTCGAAAATGTCTCCGGTAGCGGAAAGTCCAGCCTCCAATCCGGTGAACGCAGGATGAACACTGCCCGGAACAATGCCGCACACCCCGGGAACTAAATTCGTCTCGCGAGAAATAGCGATGATGCAGGTGGAGGTGCCAATCACGTTGACAACATCACCCTCGCGAATGCTCGCGCCGACCGCGTCCCAATGCGCGTCGAACGCGCCGACAGGAATGGGGATTCCAGCCTTCAACCCCAACTGTTCTGCCCAGTATTGACTGAGGTGGCCCGCAAGATGGTCTGAAGTTTTTACTGGACTCTGCAACTTCTCGCGAACCCCATCGAGTAGCGGATCCACCGAAGATAGAAACTCCTGTGACGGGAATCCACCCCATCGCTCGTTCCACATCCACTTGTGACCCAATGCGCAAACGCTGCGCACCACCTTCGAAGGATCCGTCACACCGGCCAGCGTGGCCGCGACCATATCGCAATGCTCGAAGGCACTGGCAAACTGCGCGCGCTTTTCAGGATTGTGCCGCAGCCAATGCAGCACCTTGGCGAAACCCCATTCGTGCGAATACACGCCACCGCACCACTCGATAGCCTCCAGGTGTTGCTGATGCGCAAGCGCAGTGATCTCCTGCGCTTCCGATTTGGCACGATGATCGCACCACAGGTAATACTCGCCCAGCGGTTGCATCTGCGCATCGACCGGAACCACGCTGGACCCGGTTGTATCGAGCGCGATAGCCGCGATCGATTCGCCAGAAACACCTGCCCCCGCGATCGCCTGGTGGCACGCACGAATGAGCGACTGCATCTGGTCGGCATGGGACTGGGTCGCATACTCTGGATCTTCGCGCTTGCGATGCAGCGGGTACTCGACCGAGGCCGTTGCCAGACGCGCAGGCTTGCCCTCTCGCCGATCGCTGTCGAAAATCGACACGCGCACACTGAGTGTTCCAAAATCTACACCTGCAACAATCGCCATGCATCCTCTTCTTCCAGTTGGAGAAAATTCATTCAGCTGAGAAAGTCGCATGCGGCTCTTCGAAGAAAGAACTCACCTTGCACGTCACACTATCGCCGCTTCGCTACCTTTGCTGCCTGGGAAAAAACTTCACGCAGTAGACTAGGCCCAATATCAGAATCATGCCTCCCCACCACACCGCCGCATGCAGATTCGCCAGCACCACCATACTTCTCTCATGTGTCACCCAGGCATACACGCCGTGTCCGCCGATCAGTGCGCCATAGATCGTCAGCAACACGCCTACAAAAAACCAGATCGGAATATTTGCCGGCACTCCAAGACTGTGCATTCCAATTCCTCCCGTAGTGCTGTTCAGCCTACCAGAACAGAATATTCAATCCGGCGAACAAAACGACTACGATCACCGCCCAGAACCATTGGTTGCGATAGAACGGCACCGGTTCCTGAAACGGTAATTTGGTGACTCCATAAACCAATCCATTCAATTCCGCTTCCGGCTTGGGCCGCGTCAACAGGCTCACAACAACTGTAACCGCTATCGAAATTAGAAAGCTCCACAGCGCACGATACAGATTTTCCGCCATGCTTTTCGCATCGGGAGAAATCGCCACCATCGATAAGGCCGATGGATCCATCCGCACCCACACAAACAAGCTTACTGAACTCAGTATGCCCAGCAGCAATCCCCAGAATCCGCCGGCAGCCGTCGCCCGCTTCCAGAACATGCCCAGCAGGATCGCTCCTAGCAGTGGCGCAATGAAAAAACTGAACAGTGCCTGCACGTAATCCATGATCCCCGCCGCATGCATCACCAGGTACGCCGCGCCGATCGACACCACAACACCCAGCACCGTGGCCCATCGGCCAATGGCAACATAATGGCTGTCGGACGCTCTCTTGCGGATCAGCGGCTGATAGATATCGTAGGTCCACACCGTTGCGAACGCGCTGACGTTGCCGGCCATGCCGCTCATGAATCCGGCCATCAGCGCCGTGATGCCCAACCCCAGCAGTCCCGGCCCCAGATAGCGCACCATCATCAGCGGCAGCACTTCATTAAAGCTATGCGGGTGCAATGCGCTGACGTGGTTTTCGCCCACCAGGTGCAACAATGTGCCGTCAGGATTTTGCAACACCACCAGTCCCAGCAGTCCGGGCAAGATCACGATAAACGGTACCGCCATCTTGAAGAAGGAACCGATGATTGGAGCCATCTGCGCTGCTCGCAAGTTTCGCGCCGCTAGAACTCGCTGCACCACCAGAAAATCCGTCGTCCAATACCCGAAGGAAATCACGAATCCTAATCCAAAGACAATGCCCGTCCAGTGCACTCCCATCGGGTTCGCACTAAAGTGCCCCGTATCGCGCCACAGGTGAACGTAGTCCTGTCCCCGATAATTGCTGGCGATTTTGGCCACCATCTTGTGCCAGCCGCCGGCCTCCACCAGCCCAAGGATAGGCACCAGCAACGCTCCCGCCCAGATCAATACAAATTGCAGCACCTCGTTGTAGATGGCCGAACGCAGGCCTCCCAATCCCACATACACGGCAACTGCCAGCGATGACATCAAAATGCTGAAGGTGATATTCCAACCCAGCACCACTTTCATCACCACGGCCATGGAGAACATGTTGACGCCGCTCATCAGGATCATTTCAATGGCAAAGGAGAAGGCGGCGAGGATGCGGCTCGATTCGCCAAAACGCAACTTCAAATAACCGGGCACGGAGTGCGTTTTGGAAACGTAATAAAAGGGCATCATCACCAGGCCAAGAAACAGCATGGCCGGAATGGCGCCAATCCAGTACCAATGCGTGGCCAGGATGCCGTACTGGTAGGCGGACCCAGCCCAGCCCATCAGTTCCAGCGAGCCCATATTGGCACTCACGAAACTTAGCCCGGCGATCCAGGCTGTCATCTCTCGTCCGGCGAGGAAAAACTGCTCACTGGTGCTGCTCGCCTGTCGCAGATAAAAGCCAATGAATAACACCATCGCGAAATAGATCGCGATCACCGCAACGTCAAGGGGTGTCAGGTGCGCCAGTTGTCCGTGTAGCGGCGGGAACGCGACAACAGCGGCCAGAGACAGTCTTGATGCAATGCCTGAGCTCAGCGGCAATATCATGCGACCCTATGCCTCGCGCTCACGGTCATTCTCGCTGACTTGCCCGTAGGTGGCATTCGTTCCGTGCTTCCGCGTGTGATGTCGGTCCATCAGGTGTTGCGGAATACCAGTGGTGGGTCCCGCCAGCATTTCCGTATGCAGCGCCAACCGGGCCACATACTCCAACGCGACCGCATGATGGACCGCGTCGTCAATCGTTCTCCCCCAGCAGAAGGGCGCATGGCCAGCCACAAGCACTCCTGGGATCGACATAGGATCGAGGCCTTGAAAACATCGCACAATCACTTCGCCGGTATTGTGCACGTACTCTTCCCCGACTTCATCCGCGCGCAACATCTCCGTCACCGGAATAGGACCATGAAAGTAATCGGCATGGGTGGTGCCGTAACAAGGAATGGGCTTCCTCGCCTGCGCCCAGGCGGTTGCGTACTCAGAATGCGTGTGGACCACGCCGCCGATCAGTTGAAATTTGCGATAGAGAAGCAGGTGCGTCGCCAGGTCGGAAGAGGGCTTCAGCTTGCCCTCGACGATTTTCCCTTCCATATCGGTGACCACCATGGCTTCAGGAGTCAAGGCATCGTAGGCAACACCGCTCGGCTTGATCACGACCAGGCCGTGTTCACGCGCGATTCCACTGACATTGCCGAAAGTCGACACCACAAGCCCCTGTCGCACGATTTCCTGATTCGCGCGAAGCACCTCACTCCTAAGCTGCTGCACTAGCATTCGGCTCCCCATTCGCAGCGAAGATGAACTCCTGTTCTCACCCTATCGCAGCCACGTGATCCACCTTTGCAGTAAACACCATTCGAACACCGAACGGCTACAGGGGCGCAAACATTTACTGTCAACACCTGGGTGGAACGCGGCCTCCAATGTCATTTCCAGAAGTACTCACCCGCGCTAAGCAAAGCCTGAATGGAAAGCATGGCATCGCCCGCAAAGAACCACGCGTACTGCGGCCGACGCGCCGCTCGCGATGGTCCGTACCGGCCACGAGTCCACACCCAAGCTTTGGATTACCGACCCATGCCTGATCCAGCGCCACTTCCGCCCTCGCTAGATCTAAGCACTCAGCTATTTTGTTGGGCTTCGTTCGTTTGTCGACGTACCCACATCCTGCATCTGGGCCATCCCTGAAGCGACATCGCTTTGGTAGGTCGCCAGGTGAGCGACAATCGAGTGCTGCCAATTGGTACCCAGTATGTTGGCAATTTTCTCCTGATCCGCGGGCGTAATTGCGGTCTTCATCTTGGTCACATCCGCGATCGCCTTCGGCAATTCAGAATGGAAGTGCTTCAATTCGTCCGACACGGTTTCCGGGTGATAGCTCAAGCGGTCTCCCGTCTGCATCACGTCCACCAGAGAATCCGGCGACCACGCCAGCGGGAAGGTTTTATTCAACGTGTCATACACTTGGCGCAGCCGCGTCATGTTTCCCGCGAATCCGTCCAGTTCGGCGCGTCGCTCAATTAAATCCATCGGCCGCTTCACATGGATCACCATCGATTGGCTTGTGGGAGTGCTGGGCACGCTAATAACAGTCGTGAGCGTGTTCCCTTCGAAATGCCAGCCCGGTACACCCTTCTTGATCGTGTAATCCAACACCGTGCCGTTCGCAGTCACTGCGCTTGGCGGCCAGTCTCCAGGCAATCGCAATTCGTAGCCGCGCGCATGCATCATTTCCGAATAGCTGCCGCGAACTGGATCGACGGTTACTGTAAGGTCTTCTCCGTCCTGCTTCGCATGGATTGTTGTCCAGGTCGCCTGGTTCTCCTGGTAGGCGCGGTTGTGCGATGCGTCCTCATACAGGGTGTATTGCGATGAACTCCCAGCGTCTTGCGGGAACACCGTCAGGATCAACGGATCTACAGGTTTCTGGCCTGTATAACTCATCGGCGGAGACATCGGGATGATCGCGCCTTCCGGTACATACACGGGTATCTGCGAAATGGAGAATTTGCGCTCCATTCGGATCGGCCCTGTAAAGTTTCTGCCGGTTTCCCACTCAATCCATTTTCCTTTTGGCAGCCAGATCGACTCGGTCGCCAATTGCGATACGGCGTCGACTGGAGTCGCTACTGGAGCCACCAACATCTCCTTGCCAAACTGATATTCATTCTTTGAGTCGTACGCCTCGGTGGTATCCGGCCAGTTGTAATACAGCGGTCTCAGAAATGCCAGGCCTGTATCGTAGGTGCGTCGGGCCTCGGTGTAGATATATGGCACTAGCGCATATCGCAGATCGAACGTCGATCGCATGAGGCTGGAATAGGGTTCCGGATACGCCCAGATGCGTCGCTCGGCATCAGGGTTTTTCGTAGTGTGGGTCCGCAGCACTGGCGCGAAGGCGCCGAACTGCACCCACCGCGTATAGAGCTCCGGATCGACGGCGCCCGGCATGTGACCGCCAATGTCATGGCTCCAGTAGGCATAGCCTACGTTGGCAGCGGTAGCTGTAAACCACGGCTGAAACGCAAGCGACGACCATACAGAAATGGTGTCGCCGGAGAATCCAATCTGGTAGCGATGCTCCCCTAGTCCGCCCCAGCGATTCAACATCAGCGGTCTCTTTCCCTCGCGCGCCTGATCTGTAAAGAAAACGTAGCCCAGCCAGAAGGTCGGGTTCACCCCTGGAATCTTTGTGAAATCCTGCTGCTGCCAGTCCAGCCACCAGAAATTGACGCCTTGTTTTTCCAGTGGGTGTAGAACCAGATCAAAATAATTATCGACAAATTTTCTATCGGTAATGTCGAACGGCACATATTTCTTGGTCGCCGGATCAATTCCCATCGCCCGCGCCATCGCTGGATAACTCGTTTCCCATGGCTCGATGCCACCCGCAGGATGCAGATTCAGCGTGACCTTCAGCCCTTGCTGATGAATGTGATTTAAGAAGGCCGTCGGATCCGGAAACAAAAGTTTGTTCCAGCTGTATCCCGTCCAACCCAGCGGCTGTCCGGACTGGTCTTTCTCCTGGCTCCACCAACTCTGCTGAAACGTTGGGTGCCACCCCATGTCGATCACCAGCACGTTCAGCGGAGTGTCGTTCTTGTGGAATCCCTGAACCAGGTCATTCAGCTCCTGATCCGTGTAATCCCAAT
>JAJYBW010000059.1 GCA_021778815.1 Acidobacteriota bacterium
GGAAGGCGGATATGGCGACTCAAAGAAAAAAGCTGTGAAATTTTGCGCGCGAGATGGCCAGGATGAATGCGGCCGCTGCCGTTCGATGAGAACCTGCAGCCGACAGCGGCCATTTATGCGGAGCGCGACGCCATCGATACACAAGTTAGCTAAAATCGCCTACTGCTGGGCGGGCGGGCCGTTGTCGGAGACCTGCCATTGATTGCCATTCATGATCAGAGTCGTCTGCGCGGGCTGACTCCCGGCGAGCGCGGCGTTCAACTTGGGAAAGGCTGTCTGCATCTCCTGCGACTTTGCCCAATCTGCAATACCCGACAATTGAAAGTGATAGTTGACCTGCGCGGTCTTGGAGCCGGCAGAGTTCACCGAGGAAGTGAAGTTGTCGATGGAAGTGACCTCACGATGGCCATAGCAAAAATTTCCGTAGCCGGGTTGTGTCGGGTCCTGGGTCCACGTGGAGCGGCCCTTGGCGGACACATCGTAGTTATTCACCTGTTTTGAGCCGATGAGGAATTGCTTTTTCTCCGCCGTGGTGCGCGTCAGCAGGCCGGCGTCGGTGAGCGCGTCGTAGCCCTGGGTTTTGGCGTCGTCTGAGGTGGCGGCCTGGACGGGAAATTTCTTTGCGTCAGACCAAATGCACGCGGGATGCGCCTGGTAAAAGTTGTCGATCGCAGTTTTGAAGTTGTCTTTCGATGTATCTGTCTTATTGCAGCCTGCGGCGAGCAGAATGGCGCCACAAACAATGGCGGTGAAGAGTTTCTTTTGTTCGATCATGAGAATTGCCCTTTCCATACCGCTTGGATGCAGAATGATCGTCGGACATTCTCAGGCGTGACGCGAATTGCAAAGATTGAATCCACATCAACAATAGGAAGGCCGCCGAAATGTACTCAGCGGCCTCTTGATCACTATTGATTTTGTGACTATTTCTTTTCCGGAGTCGTTGTTGGCGTCGATGTCGGCGCCGGGGTTGGCGGTTCGACCGCGTCAGGAAAAACTCCAGGCAGCGGCTTGGGCGTGCTGAAGTCGAACATCGGCTTCGGGGTGGGCAGCGGTTTACGCGGCAGCATCTGGTCGCGCATGGCGGTGTTGTAGACAAAGATCGCTTCCACCACAGCCGCCTGCTTCAGGTCGCTGGGTGATAGCTCCTCATATACGTCCATGTTGGAGTGATGGGTGCGCGTTTCGTAGTCCAGCGGGTCCTGGATGAATTGAAATCCAGGAATTCCCACGGCATCGAAGGAGAGATGGTCGGTACCGCCGGTGTTGCGCATGGTGAGCGGGGTCACGCCCAGGCTTTTCAGGGGAGCGATCCAGGCGGCAAAGATGGGAGCGACTGCCGCGTTCTCCTGCAGGTATACGCCGCGAATCTTTCCCGATCCGTTGTCCACGTTGAAGTATCCGGAGACCAGCTTTTGCTCCGGCAAAACGGTCAGCGGACCGGCCGGCTTGCGCAGAAACTCTGGCAGCTTCATCTGGTCCGGTGCAGTTGAAATTGGATAGCTGCCGAAATGATTCTTTACGTAACCACGGGAACCGAAGATGCCCTGTTCCTCACCGCTCCAAAGTGCGACGCGGATGGTGCGCCGGGGCTGGACATGCAGCGCGTTCAAGATTCGCATCACTTCCATGGCGACAACTGTGCCAGCTCCGTTGTCGGTTGCTCCGGTGCCAGCAATCCAGCTATCCAGGTGTCCGCCGACCATGACGATCTGATCTTTCAACTGCGGATCGGTGCCCGGAATTTCTGCGATGGTGTTGTAGCCTTGCTCGTTATCGCCGGTGAATTTTGTTTCGACATCCATCTGGACGGTCACGGGAACGTTGGCGTCGAGCAAGCGGAACATGCGTCCGTAATTCTCGATCGCCATCACAACGACCGGGATCTTCATGCGATTCTGAGTCTTGTAGGGTTCAGGGCCGAGCCAGGTGCCGTTGTCGTCAAAAAACGTACCGCCAGAGCCACCGCCGTCCGAACCGTCACGGCTGGGAAGGATGATCGCAGTCACGTGCTCGTCGGCCAGGAACTGCATCAGCTTGCCCATCAGCTCGCGCCGCTTGAGATAGGCCATCAGTCGCTTTTTCAAGTTGGGAGGCATACCGCCTCCAGCGCGGGGATAGCTGGTCATCGCCTCCAGTTCCGCGTCGGTGTAACGAGTCCACAGCGGCTTGTCGACCGGCGGCACTGCCCGCATATCGCCAAGAAGTACGATCTTGCCCGCCAGCTTGCCCTTATATTGGTCGAGGTCTTTTTCTTCCTTAACATTGACGTGCACAACGCTGCCCGTTATGGGTCCATTGGTAGATGGAGACCAGGGGGTGGCCTGCGCGATAAAGACCGCGCTGTCGGGCGACGTCATGCGCACCCAGGTATTCAGTTGCTGCCAGCCCATGCCAAAATCTCCCCACGACTCCAGATGGGCATTGGCGCAACCCATCGCGGTGAGCTGGTTCTTGGTCCACTCATTGGCCTTGGCGAGGTTTGGGGAGCCGGTGAGTCGCGGCCCAATATCGTCATCGAGCGCGCTGGCATAGTCCATCACGTGCGAGTGGTTGAGACCCTCATCCATAATGCGCTGATACATGCCGAGGTCGATCGTCTCCTGCGCCGGCTGGACTTCGGCGGCGGCTGGAGCGGGCTCAGTGACTGCCGTGCTTTTTGCTTTGGTGTGATGTTTCTGCGCGAATGCTCCCAGCGTCATGGATGACGCAAACGCCAGCACCGCAACGGCCGCTCGAAAAGGATGGTTCCGCTTCAATGGACTTTTCCTCCGGAAGAAATAACGAACGCAAGCATAGCAGACAGGAGAAACTTTCCCGCCGGTATTTTTCGGCGCCTGCTGCGGCGGATCACACCCTGGTGGCGTTGCGGGTCGCATGTATTGGGGAGGGGTGAGAAATCTGCGTGCTGGAGAGGAAATCTCTAGACCAGAGGCAGGCCCGTCATGGCCTGGAGGACGTTCAGTGGTGCGTGTTCCGGCGCAACCATGGCTTCTGGCGAGACCAGGTAGGTTTGCTCCAGAGCATACTGACCGGCGAGGACGGCATGCGGAACCATGTCCGTGTAGACCATCCAGCTGGAGCCCGGCGGAAAGGACCATGGCTCGCGTTTTCCTTGCGCCTGATAGGTCGCATTTTCTTTCAGGAAATTATGAAAGCGCATCATGAAGTCGTCATACGGAGAGCGTTTCAATGCCGGCAACACTCGGCCAAGCCCGAGATTGCAGGCTGCCGCCGCAGTGACGCGGGTCAAGGTGCTTTGCTCGCGAGGTAGAGCAATCTGCTGCGGTGCAAATTGCGGCGCAAGAGCGCCGAAGGGCTCGCCGGTGATCCAGTCGCGCGTTTTTGTCGGGTGAAGGTTGTTGAAGAATCGCAAGATGCGCGCGCCATGCGTGGGACGGGTGGGGAAGGCGTCGGTATGCATCAGGTCGTTGCGGCGACGCAGTGGGAGGTCGCGACCTTGCTCTTCCTGTGGGCGGAAACTGCCGTAGTCCAACTGCCAGTGAGATTGATACGGCGACAGGAATGACTCCAGGAATTCAGTTACGCGCCGGGAATACTCACGAAGGATGCGATGCAGGCGTTCGCCGGCGGCAGCGTCGGCGCCCTTCATATCCGCGCCGGAAATTTCATCGCGTTGCGGCTTGTAGGCGAGATTTTTGTGCAGGCCGCTGCTGGTTTGTTCCAGGGTCAGCAAAAAGCGCAGATCTTCTTCGGCCAACGCAATCGGTGTCCGCGGAAAGAAGAGGATGTTGCCTTCTTCGAGTTGGCGGCACCAAGCGCGCGCTTGTTCCGAAGAAGGCTGCTGCGGCAAGGATGTTTCCGGCGGAATGGTGATCATGCCCATAGTTGAAGCTCGATCAGGAATGCGCGGCTACTCTGCGCCCGACATTTTTCGCCGAATCCATACCGTCAGCAGATAGGTCAAACTGATGGCCATGGCGAGCAGGCCGACCGGGGCGGCGATGTAGCGATAGCTGATGTCAAGGTTCAGCATGGAGGTGTGAGTGGCGGCGTCGTAGATCATCATGCCGACAATGGCGAGAAAAAACGTCGCAAAAAAGACGATAAAGCCGCAGGCTCCGCCCATTAAAAGACTGCTGAGCAATCCAAGTTTTCCAATGGGGATTTGAAAAATCGTGACGTCTTTTTTGGGAGGGTTGGCTGCGACATGTTGCACATTTGTCATCATGGATTTCCTTGGCGACCGCTACAGCCGCTGCGCTTCAGTAAAGCCGTACCACGTGGACGACTTCGGGGATTGCCTTTTCCGCTGGCCAATTGATCGACCAGGCGCTGAAGAGTTGGTTTGCAGAGTACCCGTAACCGTCGAACTGCTCTAGAATACAGCTTCATGCCGGAAATCGCCCAGATCGAAGTGAAAGCTGCCGCAGACGTGGCGCGGTCGGTGCGCGTGGACCAAGCCTCCAATGGCATCCATTATGGAAGCTTCGGCGACACGCAGCTTGCCGCAGCGGATTTGCAGCGGATGGTGGAGGCGGTGCCGGCTGCGATAGCCGCGGCACTGCAACACAAGCGCTATTATTTTGTTCCGTTGACCTTGAGCGAGTCGCACGACGCAGAGCTGAACGAGCCGGCATTCTTTGAGATTGATTCGAGCAAGCTGATGATCGCGGCGGATTTCTCGACCGAGCTGAGCGATATGGCCGTCTGCCATCGTAATGCCAAGGTGGATGGCGCGGATTGCATTTTTATTTCGACGCGGCTGATGCAGGACCGCTTCGCGCTTTCCTTCGAGTTCTATATCAATGCCGGCCATCATTTCGTCGATGCCGTCGGCGTCCCGGAAAGCTTTATGCAGCTGGTGTGGTCGCAGGCGGAGGCGAATGTCCGCGGCGAAACCAGCCAGGATGCGTGGGAGCAGCGGTCGAAGGCGCTTGGCGCCAATGCGATGCAGAGTGTTGCCCCGGAAATCAAGCGGCGGCGGCCAAAGTTTGGGACGGCCAAGGCAGTGCCGGAGCCAGCGACCGAGAATCGTGCGGTCGATGAAAAAGCGCGGATGCAGTATCTTGAAGCCGCATTTTCTGATGCGGTGGCGATTTATCTGCTGTCGTTGACGGTGGATTTTGACTACAGCGAACTGCGCGAACGCGAATATCCGCTGCTGGTGGCGCCTGCCCTGGCAGAACGGCTGAAGCACGTTGCCAAGTTGTTCCCTCCATCGGGAGCCCAGGAGTTCACCATTCATTACCGCCGCAATCGCTAGAATTTCACTTGTTCGCGAGCACAGCTAACATCGAGTCGTCCCACACGATAGAATCGGCGCATGATTGCACATCTGCGCGGACGGCTTCTATCCAAGACTCCGCAAACTGCGGTGGTGGAAGCCGGCGGCGTCGGCTATGAAGTGACCATCAGCATTCCAACCTTCACGTCGTTGCCCGGAGAAGGGAACGAAGTCGCTTTGCTGGTGTACACCCACGTTCGCGAGGACGCGCTGGCACTGTTTGGATTCACGACCGCGACCGAGAAGCGGCTCTTTGAAAAGCTGCTATCGATTAGCGGAATTGGACCGAAGCTGGCCATTACGGTGTTGAGCGGGCTGCCGCCGGAACGCCTGATCGCCGCGATTCACGGCCAGGACCATGCCACGCTGACGCGGATTCCGGGAGTGGGCAAAAAAACGGCGGAAAGAATTGTCCTGGAGTTGAAAGACAAGCTGCAGGAGCTTGCTCCTGCAGGCGGCACGAGCGTTACAACGCCGGTGTCGGAGGATGTTCTCTCCGCGCTGGTGAATCTGGGGTATCCGCGCGCTGCGGCGCAAAAAGGCGTGGAAGCCGCGATGGCTCGCGAGCCGGGCGCGGGCAAGGATTTCGAAACTCTTTTCCGCGCCGCCATGGCTGCGATGAAATGAAGCCGGAAAGTGGTCCGGAGAAATATGTTTTGGCGGCGGCTGGTTACGCGACGGAAGCTGTTGGCTCCGCTTCGCCTCTCTCGATCCGTTCCTGGCAGTTGATGCAATAGGGCGTCCAGGGAAGAGCCTCGATGCGTTTGGCGCCGATGGCTTGGTAGCAACGAACGCAATCTCCGAACGACCCGTCCGCGATGCGTGCCAAGGCCTGGCGCACCAGACGCAGTTGCGAGCTGCGTACGGTGCCCTGTGAGAACAGCAACTCTTTCTGATAGCCCGCAACCGCCTGGTCGGCGACGTCCCGGTTGTCGTCATTGTTGCTGGAAAGCGCCTGCACCACGGTGTTCGCAACGGCCTGCTCTAGTTCCTGCTGCCGCTGGCGTAGCCGCTGCTCAAAATATTGCCGCTTATCCTGTGGATTCGCGCTGGGGGTATGTGCCATTTTCTGTTGACTCCGTCTCTTACTGCTAAGCGTACTAACCATTGTTTGACGCGCATTCAGGGGGAATGGTTGAGAATATTTTTTTATTTGTGGAAATTCGCCCGAGGACCGTTTTGGCATCACCAGACGGCGTTTGCCTATGCCTGGATGGCCGCCTGGGGGCGCCGGCGATTTCTCCCGTTCGAACTTAGATGCAGAAAAAGCCAACTTGATCCGGAACCTTTCGCCAGATAGGCTGTTAATTATGTATGAAGACTTCCAAGCCGTAGATCACTGGACGGGCGAAGAACTGCATTGCACCTGGAAGGGGAACATTGTCGCCATTGCCACGCGCCATGCGGATGCTGTGGACGTTCGCTTCCTCGTCAATGGGCGTTCGCTGGTGATTGCGATGCCGCTGCCTGCCTGGGTGGAATTCCGCAAGCGGTCGGGCGGCAACGTGATTACGGATTATCTGGCGGCCCAGATTGCCGGGCATTATCTGAAGCAGGCAATCGAAAATGGCTACGATAATGGCCGTGAAATCTACACGATGACTGTTGATGAGGTGCTGGCCCACCTGGATATCGTGATGAAAGAAGTTGGCAGCACCCGCAACCTTCCTGTCCTTCCCATCCTCACTGCAAATTAGGGACTCTCGCTCTGGAGCCTGCCTCGCGTTTGCCACGGGTCTACCTTAGGGTTGCTATGGCCCAGTTTCCCAGAATGGGGAACCGTGGCACAATGGAGGGTTTGGTTAGAGTCAGGAGCGATGCTAGCATGCTACCGGCGGAAGCAGCTGTCAACGAATCACCCATACTTGCCCAGCTAACGCCGGGCAAGGTTCATCGCAATCTTTCTGTGCCACAAATGGTGGCTGTATCGCTGGCCCGAGGAGAAGCGAAACTAGCGGCCAATGGCGCGCTGGTGGCGTATACCAGTCCGCGTACTGGCCGCTCTCCCAAAGATAAATTCATCATTCTGGATGACAGCACGCGCGAAACGGTGAAGTGGGGTAAGGTTAACCAGCCGCTGGAGGCGGAAAAGTTCGACGCGCTTTACAAGCGCGTGATGGCTCATCTGGCCAAGCGCGATGTGTATGTACAAGACCTGTTCGCGGGAGCCGATCCCCATTACCGGATGCCGGTGCAGATCATTTCCGAGTACGCCTGGCAGGCGCTATTTGTGCACCAGTTATTTCTGCGTCCCACGGCGGAAGAGCTTGCGACGCATGTGCCGGAGTTTACGGTGATTGCGGCGCCGGAGTTTGAAGCGGATCCGGAGCGCGACGGAACCCGCTCTTCCACTGCGATCCTGCTGGATTTTACGAGGAAGATTGTTTTGATCGTCGGCACAAAATATGCCGGCGAGATGAAGAAATGCATTTTCAGCGTGCTGAATTTCCTGCTGCCTCCGCGCGACGTGTTTCCCATGCATTGCTCGGCGAACGTGGGTGAGGATGGAGTGACGGCGTTGTTCTTCGGCCTTTCCGGTACTGGGAAGACAACGCTCTCCGCCGATCCCTATCGACGGCTGATTGGCGACGATGAGCATGGCTGGGGTCCGAATGGAGTCTTCAACTTTGAAGGTGGCTGCTATGCCAAGTGCGTGGACCTGTCGAAGGAGAAGGAGCCGCAGATTTATCATGCGATTCGATTTGGATCGGTGTTGGAGAACGTCGTAATCGATCCGGAAGGTTGTGAGCCGGATTATCACGACATCCGATTTACTGAGAATACGCGGGCTGCTTATCCCATTGACTATATTCAGAATGCTTTAATCCCCAGTATTGGCGGGCATCCCAAGAACGTTCTGTTTTTGACGGCAGACGCGTTCGGGGTTCTGCCTCCTATATCCAAGCTGACGCCGGATCAGGCGATGTATCACTTCCTCTCCGGATATACGGCGAAGCTGGCGGGCACGGAAACAGGGATAGGAAGCGAGCCTGTGCCGGATTTCTCGACGTGTTTTGGGGCTCCGTTTATGCCGCTGCCCCCCAAGGTGTATGCGGCCATGCTGGGGGAGCGCCTGCGTCGCCACAACGCGCAATGTTGGCTGGTGAATACCGGATGGACAGGCGGACCTTATGGCGTGGGAAAGCGGATTGGCCTGCCGCACACGCGCGCCATGGTTCATGCCGTGCTGGACGAACAACTGGCGGACGTGGAATTTGTGGTTGAGCCCACATTCGGCTTGAGCATTCCAACGTCTTATCCTGGTGTGCCGTATGACATTCTGAATCCTCGCAACATGTGGAAAGATGTCGACGCCTACGATCGGCAGGCGGCGATGCTGGCGGAGAAGTTCCAGGAAAATTTTGTCAGGTTCGACGTTCCGGACTCGGTTCGCAATGCCGGTCCGCGAGCGCAGAAGTAGCCGCATGTTTCTACGCAAATTGAAGATCGAGTCTGTTGCCGCGGCAGGGGAGCGGCGGTTGTGTCCGGTGCAATGGATCGACAACTTTGCCATGCGGAACTTCACCAACGACGCTATCTTTGATGACACTCTACCCATCGGCGATGGATTGCTGGAGGCGGGTCTTCGCGTGCCGTTGGATGGGCTGCACGATGCAATGGAAGACTGGTTCCGACGCAAAGGCTATTTGAAACCCACAGAAACATTGAGCGTTACAGAACTTGCGCGAACGCAACGAGAATAGCTTTCCGCTACTTCGCGGTTTGCCCATATTCCCGGTCAAGCATCGAAAATAACAGTAGCGTATGGAACTCCCCGTCACGATAGACAGCCTCGCGAAAAACTCCATCTTCGCGAAAGCCAGCCTTGCGGTAGACATGCAGGGCACGGGCATTTTCTGCAAAGACATCCAGCCATAAGCGGTGCGCGCGCAGCTGTTGAAATGCGTGTGCCATCAGGGCGTGGAGTGCTTGCTGACCCCGCCCTTCGCCAGGACTGGCAATCACGAAGCGTTTCAATTCGATATTCCGATGCGGCGACTGAATGCCGCGCAAGGTTGCGAACCCGGCAGGCTGCCGAGACGCATCGAGCACGATGAAACACTCGACATCGGGATCGCTTATCGCGTGTAGGTACTCTTCCTCGGTCCATGTTCCAACGAAGGTATGAAATTCTGGAATGCGCTCAAACTCCATGATCCGCGGGACATCTGCAATCGTTGCCGGTTGGAGAATGGACCTGGGGGAGATTGGAAGAGACTCCTTGCCGGTGGTTGGCTCCATTTTTTCGACGATAGCAGGAATCGTTTCGCCGCACTCAATCATGCAGCCATCTCACGCATGTGCGCCGTCTGGCTTGGCGTGGCCGAATGTCCCGGCGATCCGCATTCTCCGTAGCCGCCGGAATGACTGCCAACCCGTAAAGACGACGCTCGCCCATAGAATCGCGCCGGTGCCGACCGCGCCAATGGGGTCGCCTTTCCCGGCGGAAAACAGGATGGGATAGACGATGGCCCATGCCACCATGACTGACCCTAGGATGTAGTGTGTGGGTGCCTTGAAAAGACGGCCCAGCGGGAAGAAGTGGATTCCAACAATCAGAATGATCGCGGGCACGATCCAGTTGCCAAGCTTTAGATGGGGCAGTCCATCAACGGCGGCAAATATCAGGCTCCACTGGAGGACGTTGATCAGGCCGAAGCGGCGGTTGATTCTTCTTCCCATGGCCCGGTGCGCTTCGGAACGATCCAACGACCCATACGTCCGCCGCATCACGTAGAGGCTGGCGGCGACGACCATGGCAAGGAAACAGCAAAGCGGCAACAAAATCGGGAGAGTGGCTTTTTCGGCTGCTTGCAGCCCCAGGACGATCCAGGCCAATCCAAAGAAACCGCAAAAGAGGTTTCCGATCGAGGCTCCGAAGGCGCGGCCGGCATCGTCTTGCGTCAACGACGGAGATGAAGATTGAGTTTGCATTTGGTTTCTCCTTTGGTAGTTGGATTTTCCGGTAGAGATACCATCGTCACTTCGGGCCGATCGCCCCTGCATTGGGCCAGTCGGTGTCTCCCACGCGACGAACATCCATTTGAAAAAACTGGACAGGCTGCTTGCCCGGCAAGACTCGTTCGCCAACCTCGTGCAATACGCCGTCTTTGACATCCGCGCTGTAACGGATGGTCATGGGGCCTGCGGGAATCTCCCATGTGTATCCGTGGGCCGAAGGTGTGAAGTTAAAATCGCCAGCCCGGCCCTCGGCATAGGACCGCATCGAGTAGCTGTGTTTGCCTGAATCGTACGAGAGAACAGCAAACGCGTTGAAGATGAGCTTGCCATTGGAGCTGTATCCGCGCCCATCGATTACTTTGACCGAGCCGTCCAAAAACGGCCCGATTCGTTCTGTCTGGGTGAATGGAACCTTGTCGCCAGCGGGCAAAATGATCCATCCCGGCCCTCGCCACACACCGTTGAGGAATGCGAGCGAAGCCATGGCGTCGCGCTGTTGCGCTATGAGAACTGCGGGATCCTGGGGCGAGCTGTTTTGGCCCAAGAGCGTCGCGGGAAGGAGGGTGATCGCAAAGACGAGGATCAATGCGTGTTGTGTAAGGCGAATAATCGAACATTTCATGATGTATTTCTCCTATGAACCGGTGTTAGTAGCTGTTCGAAACGCAGACTACTCTGCAAAATAGAGTTGAAGCGCAAACGAAACTCATCTCAAAGCGGAGCCCAATAGCGTGCGCAGGGCGCGGATGTATCCAGCCAACGCTGTGCGTCCGTTGTCAGTCATGCGGTAGAGCGTGACCGGCTTGCGAAGAATAAACTTCTTCTCCACGCCGATATAGCCGGCTTCTTCCAGCTTTAACAAGTGGGCGCCCAGGTTGCCGTCCGTCGAACCGGTTTTGTCGCGCAGCCAGGTGAACTCCGCATCGTCGACGCTGGACAGCAGTGACAGGATTGCCAGCCGCAGCTTGCCGTGAATCACGGGATCGAGTTCCGGTAGATCAGGCATGTTGCACCCGGAGTCGACGATCGCGACGTTCGCGATACATCAAATAAAGGCCGAAACCGAGAAAGCCGACCAGAGTATCGAAGATGAGAATCGGCATGATCCAGTGCGAAGAGACAAAGAAAGTCGCGATGGCCGAGACCCACCATAGCAGCGCGATCATAAACTGACCGCGCCAGCGAAGAACAATACTGATGGCGCAGTTAGCAACGCCCAGCAGGATCTCCACCGTGGCCATGTAGGAATTCGCGTCGGGATGGCGACTGATGGCGCCGGCGAAGCAGTAGATAAAGATCGCTGTACCGACCGCGATCCAAATGCCGCTGATGGCTCGCGAGATCGGAGTCTGCGGCTTGGCCCGCTTCTTTTTTGATGAAACGACGATGGTCACAACGGTGGCGGCGATCATCGTCACCGGCCACGCGATATTGGGTTGATGCAACCAATACGACCAGCCGATGGAGATCAGATAGGCAGCTCCCCACAGGACGGAGGTCCAGCCCCAGTATTCGGTGGAGCGTCGACCTTCTTTCAGCATTGCCTCCACCAGCTCAAAGCGGGTGAGCAGCTCTTCTTGCGTTTCTTGTTCGGTCATCGTGATTTCCTTTCCACTTGGTAAAAGCTGGTGTCAGAGAATTCGTATGCAAAGCATGAGTCCAGCCAGGAAAAATAACAGCGCCAGACTACCGGTAAGCGAGGGACGATTCCTCAATTCTGATATAGTGGCGCGGTAGGTTCGAGAGAGGGGTTTCATGGCTTGACGCCTCGCAGCACGCGCGTGGGAGTAACAAATAGGAAATTTGGAAACCAGCGCTGGACGT
>JAJYBW010000060.1 GCA_021778815.1 Acidobacteriota bacterium
ATTCTGGCGTGGAGGGTGCGCGATTACTTTGGACCGTTATTTGTGCAGAAGGCGGTTGAGAAGTAAGTCGCGCCAACCACTCAAATCTTTGTGCACCGGGAGACGATGATGGAAGTAACTCCATATCTAAACTTCAACGGCAATTGCGAGGAAGCGTTCAGGTTCTATGAACAGCATCTCGGAGGAACAATCGAAGCGATCCATACTTTCGCCGGCTCTCCGATGGAGAATCAATTACCGCCGGACTGGCGAAATAAAGTGATGCACGTCCGAATGAAAATCGGCACTTCGGTACTGATGGGCTCCGATGCGCCGGGAGGCCGCTATCAAGCGCCGCAGGGATTTTCAGTTTCTCTGAACTTGAAAGACACCGCCGAAGCAGACAGAATTTACGACGCGCTGTCGGCCAACGGCAACATTCTTATGGCAATCCAGCCGACATTTTGGGCGAAGCGGTTCGCCATGTTTACCGATTCGTTCGGCATACCGTGGATGATTAACTGCGAATAATATCGCACCCTTGGCATCCCCGACATGTGTGGAGTGAGCGGAGCATTTGCTCACTTTCCTTTGAGTGCGTGCAGATATTTTTCCGGTAGCGCACGTTTTGTCAGGGTGTGATCGGTGACAACGTGGATAGTTTCGCCTTCCGCGAGTAACTGCTGATCGCTGACGCGCACCACGCGGTAGCGAAATTTCAGGACGGCGCCGCGAACCCCGGTGACGCGGGTGTCAATGACAAGCTCGTCATCATAACGAGCCGGCGCTTTGTAACGGCAGTTCGCCTCGACGACCGGGATAAAACAGTCATCCTCAATTTCCATGGTTTTGTAGTCGAAGCCGAGTTGGCGCAGCAATTCCACGCGGCCAATTTCAAACCAGACCAGGAAATTCGAATAATAGACGACCCCCATCTGGTCGGTTTCCGCATACCGCACGCGTAGACGAACTTCACCCGTCACACGATTTCCGGTTACATTTAACTCGCTCACGAGCACTCCTCTTCAATGGTGGACAGGGATCTTGCTGCGTTTGCGAGAAGGCCAGTCGGGCGTGCGTCGTTCGAGAAATGCAGACACTCCCTCGCGAAAATCTTCTGTGCTGCGAGCATTCGTGTTCATTTCAACGGCCGCCTTCAACTGGCGATCCAGCCGCTCCTTCATATGCGCGGAAAGCAATTGCTTGGTAGCGCGCAAAGACTCCGGACTGTTCTTCAGCAGAAGACGCGCCAGGCGAACGGCTCGCTCCATCAGGCCGGAGTCGCGCACGACCTCATTCACCAGGCCCAGGTGCTGCGCTTCTTCCGCAGTGATCAAGCGCGCCGTCAATAGCAAATCCCTCGCATCTTTTTCGCCTACCTGCAGCGTGAGAAATGTGGAGACAATGGCCGGAATAAATCCGATACGCGCTTCTGTATATCCGAATTTTGCTTCGGGCACGGCCAGCGTGAAATCGCAGACCGTGGCCAGTCCCATGCCGCCGGCAATCGCATGTCCATTGACTGCCGCGATGGTGGGCAGCGGCAGGTCATAGAGCCTACGCAGCAATAACGCGATGCGTTCCGCGTCGACGTTGTGCTGTAGGGTGGTGTTTTTCAGCAAGGACTGTAGATGTTCCAAATCGAGGCCGGCACAAAACGCTGGCCCTCTGCCGGTCAAAATCAGGACCCCGGAATTTCGATCCGCCAGGCTTTCAAGGGTCGCGATCAACTCATCGATCATCTGCGGAGTGAGTGCATTGCGACGCTCGGACCGGTTGAACGTGATGGTAATGATGTCTTCCATCTCCGTCATGTACAGCGTTTGATAAGACATTCTGGCTCCTGCAGCGATACACGCGCAAATCCATAGTAGAGGATGGGATGGCGCAAGTCACTTTCGCGGAGCCATGGCTTTTTATTCGTTGGACTGTGGATGG
Source organism: Acidobacteriota bacterium (assembly GCA_021778815.1). Classification (GTDB taxonomy): domain Bacteria; phylum Acidobacteriota; class Terriglobia; order Terriglobales; family Acidobacteriaceae; genus JAKAAZ01. The sequence goes on from JAJYBW010000060.1 coordinate 1,918, forward strand.
ACTCGGTTCACTTCGTGATTACGAACCTCATGCAATCGCTGGTCTCCGGAGGCGGACGCTTCTCCGGAGATGGCGTAGGCTACCGCCGCGCCGATGAGTGCAGGAATAATGAAAGCGTGGCCCCCGGTAGCTTCCGCCACAAAGACGACCGCAGCCAATGGCGTTTTATATCCTGCCGCAATGAACGATGCCATGCCGACCGCCGCATAGAGCTCGACCGAGCCGGAATGAGCAATCGACTGCGCGAATGCGGTGCCGAAGCTTCCGCCGGTCAGGAACAGCGGCACGAACATTGCGCTGACGCCGCCGCTGGCCAAGGTAAACAGGGTGGCCGCTAGCTTGAGTACACCGAATACGACCAGTTCCAGCGAACTGTGATGGTGGCCAAGAATCTCTCCAACAGCTTCGTAATTTGGACCGAGAGGCACCAGTGCCCCGCGATAAAGAGCAAGGAATATGAGGCCGCAAAGTCCAGCGAGAAAACCGCCCAGCGTCAGCTTGACCCAATGCGGAATCGCCCAGTGCACCATAAAGACGCGAGCACGCCGAAAAGTAATGGTGAAGGCCATTGCGGTCAGCCCGATCAGCACACCAAGTAATGCAGACCAAAGGAGATCCCGACCGGTAAAAGAATTGGCGCTGGCAAAGTTGAAGAGAGGTGCGGCACCCAGAAAAAATGCCAGCGTCACATACGAAACCACCGAGGCGATGAGCGAAGGCAGCAGCGCCTCATGTGCAAGGTCATCTTTGTAGGGCATTTCCAGCGCAAAGACGAGCCCCGTCATGGGCGCACGAAATACGGCTGCCATGCCGGCCGCCGCGCCGCTAATGAGCATGATGCGGCGATCGCGCTGTTCCAGTCCAAACCGCCGCAGCCGCTTCCATAACCAGGATCCAACCGCGCCGCCTCCGTAGATGCTGGGACCCTCCAGAGCTGCGCTGCCGCCAAATCCAACCGTGGTGATCGCCGCTAATATTTTTGGAAAAAAAGAGCGGACGTCAATGTCGCCCTGATGCTCGTGATAGGAACGAATAATTTCCTCGGTGGAATGTTCATTGGGATCGGGAGTGAGGAACTGCATGATCAGTCCTGTCACTGCGAAGGCTGCTGTCATCACTGGAAGAATTGTCCACGGTCGCCGCAGAAAAAGCTGCAGTATAGGGGGCCAAAGCTCTTTCAATATAACAACTGCGATGCCTGTGACTGCGAGCCCCGTGGTAACGCCGATGATGGGGGCGATGATCAGCCACTTATGCAGGTCGCGGGTGTAGGTCGCGGCCAGATCCTCGGCGACCTTGGGAAAATATCTGCGCAGCAGAGGATGCTGAAAGAGCCGAAACCTCAGTTTTCGATCGGAATAATTCTCGAAGTCTGCCATTACTGATTTCTCGCCCGTGCTGGTTGCCGATGGATACGCGGCAATCCTTCAGTCTGAGTTCGTAACACGGTTTGTAGTGATTCGATCAGCATGGGCCCCCGCAAATTGAGCTCCTGCAAATGAACCTGAGAAAGCCTATCGAGCATTTTTTGTCCGCGCGCCGTGGTTCGCAAGCAAACTCGACGGCGATCCGCGCGATCGGTCGCACGTTCGAGCAGACCTTCCTGCGCGCACCGATCCACCAGTTCGACAACCGTGTTGTGCTTCAGGCCAAGGGCCTCCGCTGCATAAGCAATCGAAGGCGAACATCCTGTGGGGACGCCGGCTACCGCGAGCAACAGCTGGTGCTGCTGCGGATGGAGGCCCGCCTGGTTGGCGGCATTCTCGCTGACCAACAGGAAATTCCTCAGCTGATGTCGAAACGATGCAAGGGCTTTGTGGAGAGATTGATTTGGGTCGGGCGCGGCGGTTCGTTCACTCACTCTTACATTCTATCGTATTACGATATATTTCTGCGAACTTCGCGGGAGTGAATCTCTACTGTAACGGCGGTCCAAATTCCGCGGAAATCTGACGCGCGCGCGCCAGCAGATCCGTCAGCGGCGCCAGCTCTGGTAGGATTGCGCCTGCACTACGAAGCGCCGCCATCGCCTGCTCAGTTGCGATGTTGCCTACGAGCGCATCCTGCGCGAATGGACATCCACCCAGACCGCCCATTGCCATGTCGAACCGTCGGCAACCGGCGCGAAACGCGGCCAAGACCCTCTCCTCTACCTGATCGGATCGCGCATGCAGATGCACCCCAAACTCCACGCGGTCGTCTGTGGCGAGAACTGCAGACACGACCGAGGCGATCTGTTCCGGGTCAGCCACGCCAATCGTATCGGCGAGAGAAATCTGCTCGACACCCATGTCGATGAGCAGACTGCAGCCTTCGATCACTTCATCGAGGCTCCATGGATCCCCGTAGGGATTGCCGAAGGCCATTGAGATGTAGACAGCCAGGTCTACTCCCGCCTTGTACGCCAGCTCCGCAATCGCGTCGAGCGCGTCGAGCGATTCCTCCGGCGTTTGATGCTGGTTGCGCTCCAGAAATCCCGGCGAGATGGAATAGGGAAAGCCGAGTGTGCGTACGGATTCCGTCGCAATCGCGCGTTCAGCCCCTTTTTCATTCACCACAATGCCGATGATGTCGACGTCTTCCGGCGCCTGCAACAGGCGCAGTACCCGCTCGGAATCTGCCATCTGCGGCACAGCTTTTGGCGATACGAAAGAAACCGCGTCGATATGCTGAAAACCGGCTGCAATCAACTCGCGCAGGTAGGAGGCCTTCACGTCAGCAGGAATCACTTTCGGCAATCCTTGCCAGGCATCGCGCGGACATTCGATGATTTTGATTTCGTCGCTGTTCATGGTCTGTACATTTTGACGGTTAATTATGTTTGCAGAATTCCCGGATTGAATCGCGGAACGTCCGGATTGAGCGCCGCGGCTTCCAATGCCATTCGCAGAACATCGCGCGTTTTCCTGGGATCGATAATCGCGTCCACCCAGAGTCGCGCGGCCGCATACCGGGGGTCGGTCTGGTGATCGTAGGCCGCTTTCGTTGAGTCGAACAGGGCCTTCTTCTCCGCGTCGCTTAAGGCATGTCCCTTGCGCTCCATTTGTTTGATTCGCACCTCCACCAAAGTGTTGGCGGCGGAGGCGCCGCTCATTACCGCATATTTCGCGGTTGGCCACGCGAAAATAAATCGCGGATCATAGGCCTTGCCGCACATGGCGTAATTCCCTGCCCCGAATGAGCCGCCAATAATGACTGAGATCTTCGGCACCACGCTGTTCGACACTGCGGAGACCATCTTAGCGCCGGAGCGGATGATGCCATTCCACTCCGCATCGCGGCCCACCATGAACCCGTTCACGTCGTGCAGAAAAATCAGCGGGATCAGGTTCTGATTGCAATCCATAATAAAGCGCGCCGCCTTGTCCGCAGATTCCGGATAAATGACGCCGCCAAACTCCATATGTTTTTCGCCGGTATGGGTGACCTGAGTACGATGAAGTTTCTGATTGGCAACGATGCCGACGGCAAAGCCGCCGATGCGCGCGTAACCGCACAGCAGCGTCTGACCGTAGTCCGGCTTGTACTCGTCAAAGCGCGAACCATCGACAATGCGAGCGATCACGGCATGCATGTCGTAGCTTTGCGATGCGGTCGCTGGATCGGGATTCACGATACCGAGCAAATCTTCGGCGGAATATTTTGGCGCGTCCTTCGCATCGTCATAGGCAACGCGATCGAACGGCGCAGCCGCCGGATGGCCGAGTCGGGAGACAAGGGACCGCAGGCGCGCAAGGCAAAGATGATCATTGGGCTCTTTAAAGTCGACGGTCCCGGAGATTTCGGCATGCATGGTGGCGCCACCGAGTTCTTCCGCCGATACTTTCTGGCCGATGGCCGCCTGCACCAGCGCGGGCCCAGCAAGAAATAATCCGCTGCCCTCCGTCATCAACACATGATCGGTCATCACCGGCAGATACGCGCCGCCGGCGACGCACATGCCCATGATGGCGGTCATCTGAGGAATGCCGCGGGCAGACATCACGGCATTGTTGCGGAAGACCCGGCCGAAGTCGTCCTGATCGGGAAACACATCTTCCTGCAATGGCAGAAACACCCCGGAGGAGTCGACCAGGTAGAGCGTGGGGATGTGGTTCTCGAGCGCGATGTTCTGTGCACGAAGAACCTTCTTCGCCGTCATGGGAAAAAAGGCGCCGGCCTTCACCGTGGCGTCGTTGGCAATGATCATGACCAGACGGCCTACGACCCGGCCCACGCCGGTGACCGTTCCTGCCGCAGGCGCACCTCCGTACTCGGCATACATGTCATGGGCTGCATAGATGCTCAGCTCATGGAACTCTGTACCCGGATCGAGCAGCAGTTCGAGACGTTCGCGCACCGTGAGGCGCTGCTTTTTGTGTTGCGCTTCCATCGCTTTGGCGCCGCCCCCCTGACGGATTGTCGCCTGCTCCGCATCGAACTCCGCCAGCAAGCTACGCATGGAGGCAGCGTTCGACTGGAAGCGCTCGCTGCCAGGATCGATGGCGGAGGAAAGCACATTCGGCAACGAATCATTCGGCGGTTGCGAGGGGCGGATCGTCATAGGTTCGGACACAGTCGGAGCCTGCTCAGCATAGAACACCGTGCGGCCCCGCGCAAATGTTCGCAAGCGTTCCGCAGAGAGGAGCGATAGACTCATCTGTCAAGGGAGCAAATCATGGTGGAACGGCAGGCAGGGGGATTCTCCGACTTTGAACGGGTCCAGATATTGCTGCATGAATACGATTCGCTGCGCGACGAAATCCAACAGCGAATCGCCCATGTCTACCAGGTGGTGATTATCTGCGCGGTGCTGGCCACATGGCTGCTGGGCCGTACCATGGACGGGCGGTTCTGGATTGGGGCGACGTTCATGCTTCTTTTAATCGCCGCCTTTGGCTGGTTCAATGGCGAGGACATCAAGCGTGCCGCCGCCCAGTTGCGCTCCATTGAACAGCATGTCAATGACCTGTCGGGCGAAGATCTATTGACCTGGGAAACGCACTACGGCGGCGCCATCGCCGGGTACTGGGGCCGTCCGAGACCGGCACACGTCGGAAGGCGAGCCAAAAAACTGCGCGCGAAGACTCCGGAATAGGCCGATCTCGGTTGCGGTTGCTAGGTCAGAAGCGTGACGACGCCGCTGCCGATGTCGTAATAGCCGGCGACCACTTTCAGTTGACCTTCCTTGATTTTTTCGGCAATCACGGTGGATGCCTGGCTCAACAGCTTCGCCTGGATTTTTGCGTTCGCCTTGGTGACAGCCTTGTAGTCGTGCCCCGCCTCGTCGACTGCGGGTTGAATGTGCGAATAGAGGACGCTGATCTGACCCGGAACAGACTTGCCCGCGACGGCAGCCTTGACCGCCCCGCAATTGCTATGACCCAGGACAAGAATCACCTTGGTTCCCAGTACCGCAACTCCGTATTCCAGGCTGCCAATAATCTCTGGCGTAATAATGTTGCCGGCAACGCGCGTCACAAACAATTGCCCGAAAGTCTGATCGAACACAATTTCCACCGGAACGCGAGAATCGGCGCAGGAAAGAACAGCAGCGAAGGGCTCCTGCTTCTCCTCGAGCTGCCGCCTCAAAGACGCCACATCATGTTCTGGCGCAGTGGTTTTGCCACTCACAAAGCGGCCGTTGCCATCCATCAACTCCTTCAGAGCTGCCTCGGGCGTCAACGTCGATTGCGCCAGCACGGAATAAGGATCCACGAAACTGCGGGAGGTTTCCACAGCAAGCCCAGCGGTGACCACTCCGGCAACTGCAACTGCAGAACCGCGCAGGAAATTTCGGCGCGACGGTCGCCTGGAATCGGTCGGCGACAGCAGTTGGTTCGATGATGTTGTGTCTGACATGGAACTGGCTCCCTGATGGGTAGGTTACGGCACTCACGCGATAGTTGAACGAAGGGAATGCCCGCTCTCTGCATCGCAAAGAGCGGGCGGTCGTTGGTGCGAAGGAGCTCCCGGCTAGGCCGTGTGGCGTCCGCGTTCCTGCTGTTGGCTGCCCAGGGAGCGTTCTGCCGTCCGAGTAGTGATGCGATGTTCATCCGGAGTGCGAATCACCGCATAGATGCCTGCGGCAACCGCGGCACCGATTAAAGGCGCGACGATGAAGAGCCACAGTTGCTGAATCGCCCAGCCACCGACAAACAGAGCCGGCCCGATGCTGCGCGCAGGATTCACCGAGGTGTTGTCTATAGGAATGCTGACCAGGTGTATCAAGGTAAGGACCAGGCCGATCGCGAGGCCCGCAAAACCAACCGGCGCCTTGATGTCCGTCGCTCCCAGCACGGTCAGCACCAGGAATGCCGTCATGATGACTTCCGCAAGGAAGGCCGCCTGCGTACCGTACAGATCGGGAGAATGCATTCCGAAACCGTTGGCGCCGAGACCACTGACGGAGGCATCGTATCCGCCGGGGATCCCGCGAGCGATGGCCAGAATGAGCGCCGCGGCGATGATCGCGCCCAGGATTTGCGCGATGACGTACATAATGGCGTCTTTGCCGCCAATTTTTCTCGACAGCAGAACTCCGAACGTAACCGCAGGGTTGATGTGGCAGCCGGAAATGGGCCCGATGGTATAGACCATGGCCAGCAGCGAAAGTCCGAAGGCAAAGGCGACACCCTCAAAGCCAATGTGCTTGCCCGCAAATACAGCGCTGCCCACGCCGCCAAACACCAGCACAAATGTCCCCACCAACTCAGCAAAATACTTTTTCATGAAGAATCCTCCGCAAGGAAATCAACTGACTATACACCAGTGCGAACTGTAGAAACCATGAAAAAACAAGCATAAACCGGTCTTTTATTCGATATTTGCAGGCTACGGTGTCGTGCCGGCCAGACCGAGCTCTTCCGCGTGCTGCTGCATCGCAGCCAGGCAAAACGCGACATGGTCTGGCAGCGCAATGCCGAGTTCAGCCGCCCCACCCACAATATCGTCGCGACTGACACCCCGGGCAAATGCCTTGTCTTTCATCTTTTTCAGGACCGACGGCACATTCACATCGCGAATGGATTTCGTGGGCTTGACCAGGGCATTCGCGGTGAGGAATCCCGCCAGCTCATCGCAGGCGAACAGGACTTTATCGAGATGCGAAACCCGAGGCGTATGGGTGTATTCGGCATGGCCCATAATGGCGTGGCGCACCTCTTCCGGCCAGCCCCGCTCGGTCAGGATGCGATTTCCAATCCACGGATGTTCCTCCGGCGAGGGATATTTCTCGTAGTCAAAGTCATGCAGTAGGCCGGTGACGGCGTAGGTATCGATCAGATTGCGGGCTTGCTCTGGCGGCAGGGCATGGTCCGACGCGCGTTGTTCGCCGTAGGCTCGAACACAGACCTCGACACTCAGGGCATGTTTCAGCAAACTGGCGGACTGGGTGTACTGATTCAGCAGGCGCCAGGCGGCTTCACGGTCGTAGGCTTGGCCTTCAGCGCGATGATTTGAGTGTGATTCCGGCGATTCCTGGCTGGATGAGGGACTTGCGGGTACTTCGGGCATCTGGCGCTTCTCCTTGGCTTATGATCCGTGAAATTCGAGGTATTTTTGCGGTTATTTTTGGTTATTTAAGGCTCTTCATCATTTTTAACTTGACAAGTCGCTGATTTGCCAGCAACTTATCAAAAGAAGCATGCCGTACGCATGTGATGGATGTCAGCTCTGGCCTCCGTAAATGAATCTATGGCAACTATGATGGCTCCCGTTGCTTCAAGGGAGGTTCTACGTTGCGACCGCTGCAGCCTGGTGCAATTCAGCACCAGTAACCTGTTGTGTCGACGCTGCCGGAAACCCCTGGAAGTAGCTGAACCCGAACCTATGGTGTCCTCAGAAGTCGAGGTAATGGGGACGCATGTGCCGGGTAACCGGCAATCGAAAGTAGCCGTGCGTCTGCGAGAAATTCGCAACGCCAGGCACTTGAGCCAACGGCAACTCGCAGCCCGGCTGGAGGTACCGCGCACCTACATCTCGAAAATCGAGAATGGTCGCGCCATGCCCACCCTGTCGTCGCTGCAGCGGCTGGCCAATGCCCTATCAGTACCCATGTCGGAAATGGTGCATGACGCGCGGTATGAGCGGGAGCGTGAAATTGCTGCCATGATGGAAGATCCTTTTCTATCGGAAGTTGCGCAGTGGGCTGCTGGGCTCGATAACCTGCATCGTGCCATGGTGCTGGGCCACATCCGAGAAATGGCAAGCGGCGGCCGCCGAACGGCCTAGAACCTGCTCCCCCAGCAGGCCTAAGACCACGCCGCCAACCCAGAACAGCCACGATAATTTTCATCCAAGCCGTGGCTGACGGCAGGTGTATCAGCATCCAATTTGCGACCCCTCTTCGCACTATGCTACGGTCGAAGCAAGTTGAGGTAATTTCCCCTTGTCCAGCGCAACCGGACCCAGCAGAATTCATGAATTGTCCGCGGACGAGCTCGCCATCTACAGGCAGCTGGATCCCGAGCAATTGCCCAAGCACATCGCCATCATCATGGATGGCAATGGACGATGGGCGGGTCAGCGCCGGCTGCAGCGCTTCTTTGGCCACCAGCAAGGCGCGGAATCCGTTCAGTATGTAGTTGAGACCGCCTCGCGCATCGATCTGCCGTGGCTGACGCTGTACGCGTTTTCATTGGAAAACAATCTGCGCCGGCCCGAGACGGAAGTCAGCTTCCTGATGCGGTTGCTGCGCACCTACCTGGTGAACAACGTCAAGCGGATGAACGATAACAATGTCCGCATCGCCTATATTGGCCGGATTAAAGATCTGCCGCAGGAAGTGCAGGAAACGATGCAGTGGGCGGCCGAGCAGACCGCGAGCAATACCGGCACCACGCTGACGTTGGCGTTGAATTACGGCGCCCGGGTAGAAATTGTCGATGCGGTGCGGGCTTCGCTGAGCAAGATCGCTGCCGAGCAGGACGGCGAACTATCTCTCACGCAGCTACTGTCGAAACTCACGGAGCAGCACGTCTCCCAGGCGCTCTATACCGCGCATATGCCCGATCCGGATCTGGTAATCCGCACCAGTGGCGAAATGCGCATCAGTAATTTTCTGCTGTGGCAGATTGCATACTCAGAAATTTATGTCACCGAGCGCTTCTGGCCCGACTTCCGCGGCAAGCATTTCCTGGAAGCGATTCGCGAGTATCAATGCCGCGAGCGCCGCTTCGGCGGCCTTGGCAACGCGCCGAAAGCAAAGCGTGTCGAGCCGGAACGAGTCCTGGTTCGCTAGACCGTTTTGTCGACTGTTGCGAAATTATTCGCAGAACGACCGCGTGCTTGATTCCTGAAAATAACTCCGCCGAAAACCTCTGCACCGATTCCCCATTCATACGATAATGATCCACAGACTCAATCCATCCCAACGCAACCGTCGTCCGCTGTGCATGCACGCGGCAGCTTGAGAGAGAACTCGATTCAATGAAACGTATTCTTACGGCGGTCATTTTAATTCCGCTGGTATTGGCGTTGATTCTGTGGGGTCCGTTGTGGCTGCAAATGGTGGCTGCCTGGATCGTTGCCGAGTTAGCCCTCCATGAGTATCTGGTGTTGGCGGACGCATCTGGAGCGCGGGTTCCGCGTTGGCTGGTGCTGGCCTGCTGCGCGGCGCTGTTCGCCGTAGCCTATTGGACGCCGCCCCTGTTACTCGCGGCAGTCGGAATTTCCGCGTTGACGTTGCTGGGAGTTTGTTCACTGCGCTCGCCGCTGGAACGAATATTGCCCGATGCGGCTGCGGGATTTTTTGGCTTGATCTATGTGGTATTGCCGCTGGTATTTGCTCCGCTCTTGACGGTCCAGGAAAACGGTACTTCCCTGCTGCTATTCCTGCTGGTCGTGGTGTGGGCCGGCGACATCGTGGCCCTCTATGTCGGGCGTTCGATTGGCCGTCATCCAATGGCGCCGCAACTCAGCCCGAAAAAAACCTGGGAGGGCGCCGCGGGATCGGTGATCGGCAGCATCGCAGCCGGCCTGGGAATCGTCTTTTGTGGAAGCCGACTCTATCGCCACGGCATCGAGCTGTTGTTCTATGCTCAACCATGGTGGTATTGGACAGGCATGGCCATCTTGTTGAAC
>JAJYBW010000061.1 GCA_021778815.1 Acidobacteriota bacterium
TTTGACCGCAAATTCCGCAAGACCGAGCATGACTTTTCTGCCACACCTTGAAACTGCTCCGGCGACATCGATCCCACCCTGCCATTTCCGGGGGAGTGCGTTACTTCAGGGTTTTCAGTAGGCAATTTCCCATCTGAATTCGACCGCGGCGAGGAAGATCCGCGCGAGGTAGCAATAGTGCGTTCGTGCGTGTTGCTGCCTCTACATGGCTACTGAGGATGCGTGATGGGCATCACGTTTTGTGAAGTCTTGATCAACATTCCTGGAAGTCGCGGCCCCGAGTTATATCAAATCCTCAGTGATTTCGCGCCTCGCAGCGGCTTTGAGTCACGTAAAAACTACTCGATTCTGCAGCTTTTGCAGGGCTGTCGCTCTGTAAATGAAAATCGTACGGTATTGAAGTAATCAGCGAGAAGACAATTCCAGATTTTTTTACGAGTGGTGCGAGTACTTTAGGGGAGAAGGATGAATTACTTGTTCAACCTTGTAGTCAGGGGATGAGAGTTGGCATTCCACGTGCAACTGTTTTCAGCATACCTGCATTTGTTTGCAAGCCTGCTGTATGCTCCAGGAATTCAGTTGTCGAACCATTTTGAAAAGGTACTTCCCTTATGAGAACTGATGTGCGTTGTGCTGCACCTATGTTTCAGACAGGTGCGCCCGATACGATTTGTGTTTTTTGGCAAGCCAGAATGCCCGTTTCTCACTCCTCCCTGTTGAAGACGAACTCCAGCCCGCCATTCGATCCCGTGAGTAGTTCCTATCAATGGACACTATCGTCCCGCAGTGAACCTTGGTCAAAGAAATGCATTTCTAAAACCTTTTAGATAGGACTCGCAGCGGTGTTCGTTCGCAATGACTGTGTAAGAGCATTGCGAATTCCCCCAACCCCGTTCGTGGCTAACTGGCAGTAGCGTTCGACGTGGTCGTGGATGGCGCACAAAGCTATCCGCGAGCGCTCTAGTTCGAAGTGTGTCTGTTGGTATCCACGGCATAACCCATGGAGCACGGAGAACTTTTTATGCGAATGCAACCGACGCAGGATGGACTTAGCGTCCCTACGAATCATTTTCGGAAATTGCACCTCTTTTCATTATTGTGTTGTTCTACGTTGCTTGCGATTCCGTTCAACCTGAAAGCGGCGACTGCGCCCCCAGCTATTAGTTTTACAGTGAGCCCAGCTACTGTCGCAGCGGGAGGAACGATTCGTCTGGCCTATTCCCTGAATAGGGCGACCTCCGCTTCATTGTCGAATGGTGCGCAAGCGGAACCGTTGCCACCCAGCAGCGGTTCAGGCATGACGACTATTTCTAAGTCCACCACCTTTACTCTGACGGCGACGGGACCGGGAGGCAGGGCAAGCAAGAGTCTTACGGTCTGGGTGACCGCTGCAAAGGCATCCTCATCTCCAGCAGTAACAGCGCCGGTCATCACCGGTTTCACGGCATCCGCGACATCGGTAGCGGCCGGAGGTAGTTCAGTGCTGAGTTGGACAGTTACGGGCACGAGTCCTAAGGTCACTTTGAATGGAGTCGCAGCTGTGAGTCCAACTACCGTGAAACCTTCTGCAACCACGGCGTATACGCTGGTCGCGACCAATAGCGCCGGCTCGGTGAGTGGCAGGGTGGCGGTCGCGGTAACTTCGGCGTCGAGCTCGAATGGAACTGGATCTTCGCTGACGGACTGCCAGCCCATCACCAAGGCAGGGACGTATTCTTTGGCGAATGATGTGTCGAGTGCGGGGACATGCTTTGCGATCGGCGCAAGCGGCGTGACGTTGAATCTGAACGGCCACACGATTACATACGGCACGGGCGGAGGAACGGCACCGACTCCCGCGATTGCTGCGTGCGCCCCCTGGTACAGCGGATTATCTGCGTCGCAGTGCGTGGAAGGCTCTGACAGCAATTTGACCGTCTATGGCGGAAATATTGTTCAGTCCACCCACGCTGCTCCCTTCAGTCCGATATTTTGGATCGGACAAGGCGGCACGGGGGGCGGATATATCCATGATCTGAACGTGACGTTCCAATCTGTCGGAAGTCAGTTTTTTCACGGTGAGATTGACGGCGGAGGGTACACCATTCAGAACAACGTGATCAACGACAATGTGACCAACATTCAACACCCAGGACAGAGCCCGCTGGGTGCGCGAGCGCAGTTCCAGGGTTATGTGATCCACACAGATGAAGAGGGCACGGGTTCCCCGGTCCCAGACACCATTTCCGGCAACACGTTCAACGGTTCGCCGCAGGGTGGGATTGCGGACGGCGTGGCGGGATCCCAGATTTACAGCAACACGATCAAACTGACCAGTACTTACAGCAATGACTACGGCGTGATTGCGACCATGAATAATCAAAATGTCCATGGCAATACGATTACGGGGCAAGGCCGTGGACTGGATGGAGAGAGTTCCGGCTTCATCTTCAGCGGCAATACAGTGAACGTTGCCGAGGGAACGGGCAATACCGAATACGGTGGGTGCGAGCTGGGCGGCACATACGGCATTCGAGTCAAAAATTACGATTGGCCGAATAGCACGGAGTCGGGAACTGCGCCGTCAACGAATTTCAAAATTGCCAACAACACCGTCACGGTCCCAGCGACTCATTGCCCTTCGAGCGCATTGGACCTTACAGATATGAACTCACTCGTGTCTGGGACGGTCTCGGGGAATAGCTTCTCAGCTCCAGCAGGAGCGGGCGGCGTCGCTAACGCGTTGGGATTTGAAAGTATCGACGCTGCCAACATCACCTTCCAGGCGAATCAATTCACGGCACCCACTTGTGTGTTGGTGGGCGGGAATGGGGATATCCCTTACGGTCAGTACACCGTGCAAGCGGGTCAAACCTGGAGTTGCGGCGCAGGTCCAACGGTTGCCGCTCAGGACGATACCTATGGGCAGACGGGCGGTGCACCTCCGTTGATCACAATCAAGGATTCAATCTCGAATCCCACGGTAAGCTGCCTGGCCTACTCGACAGCCGTCATCACGATAGGAAGCGGTTACACGCATACCTGCAGCTTAAAAGGACAGTAGGGCCGCAGGTCCTTCATGGTGGCCCCATAACTCAAGGCGGCTTCGCTTATGGCGTTGCCGCTTCAACCTACGACCTGAGACCCGCCTGCTGGCGGGTTTCATTTTTGCCTTCACAATTGGCAATAGCTGCGCTAGGAGTCGGCTGGGCGCCTCAATCTAAGGAAATGGCGCGATAGCTCGATTCCTGGAATTGACAGGAGGCATGAGCTCCCGGGTGTGCAGGGTGCATCCTTGTTGCATCGTTCGTATGTGGGAAGTGGTGCGCCCCGAGAGATTCGAACTCCCGGCCTTCTGGTTCGTAGCCAGACGCTCTATCCAACTGAGCTAGGGGCGCACAAGGATGTGCGTGCATCTGTAAAAAGCAGCAGTTTCTAACTTATCAGGAGCCGTGTTTCGGCGCAAATCTTTACGCTGCTGGAGAGGTATTTCCATCCGTCGCGGGGGGTGGAGGAGGGGGAGCGAAGGCAGAAATCTGCTCGGTGACAGAGAGGCCTGCACGACGGAGCAGTTGGAAGACCACGGCACTGCTGAGGCGGGTGGCGTCATATTCCACTAGGACGGTTCTTTCAACCTGATTGAGACGCACGCGACGAATGCCGTAGACATCGTAGAGGTCCGCAACCGCGCGCATGGTGTCTTCCGTGGGATGCTGGGCATAGCGAAACTGGATATCGATGTTTGTGGTCATACATCCATCATAAATGGCAGCGGTTGCTGAAAGGCGTTGGATGCTGTAGCGCCGACGTGAAACTTTCCAAAAGGAACGTATCAGTGATTGGCGCTGAGCGCGGCGGACAAGGTGCGATAGATCTCCGGATCGTTCCAGTCCTGCGCGCTGACATATTTGCGAATAATGTGTCCGGAGCGGTTGATCACGTAGGCTTCCGGAATTTGTACGGTGCCATAGCGATGCATCACTTCTTGAGAAGGGTCGCGGACGGTCGGGAAATCGACGTGATACGCCGCCAGGAAATTGCGGTAGGCCTGGGCATTGTCGTCGATGCTGACGCCAAGAATATTCAATTGCGGCAGACGCTGGTGCAAGGCCAGCAGGGAAGGAAACTCCTCCATACAGGGGGCGCAATAGCTGGCCCAGAATGTGACCACCACCACCTTGCCGCGATACTGGCTGAGGCTGACGGTTTGCGCACCATCGTGGATGGTGAATGCGGGCGCCGGTTCGCCCAGTTCGCGCGGAAGCTGGCCGCGGTTGCATCCGATGCCCAGGATGAGCGCGCCGGCAACCAGGGAAAACAACACTGAACGGCCGATTGCGCCGCACGTCGACTTCTGCCGTCTCTGCATGTCATAACTATGATACGAATTTGTTGGAAGGATACGAAATCGGACATGAATATTTCACGAGAGTCGGAGGAGAGAGAATCGACCGAACTGCTGCTTTCGGTGATGATTCCGGCGCGGAATGAGGCGGTATCGATTCGGGAATGCCTCGCTTCTTTAGTGAAGCAGAGCGAGGACGATTTCGCCCTGGGGCGCGAGTGGGAACTGATTGTCATCGACGATGCATCGTCGGATGCGACCCGGCAGATTGCGATGGAATTTGCCGGCGTGACCGTATTGGAAGCGCCTCCGCTGGCGGAAGGTTGGACCGGCAAGACGAATGCGCTATGGTTTGCGGCGCAGCAGGCGCGCGGCAAATGGCTCTTGTTCACGGACGCGGATACGGTGCACGAGCCCGGCGACCTTCGGCGGGCCATGCACGAGGCAGAGCGGTATAAGGTGGCACTGCTATCGTATTCTCCTCGGCAACTGGTGCGGGGCGTGTGGCAACGGACGCTGATGGCTCTGATTTTTGCCGACCTGGCGCAGACCTATCCGCCTCGGTTGGTGAATCTGGCTGACTCTCGCGTGGCGGCGGCGAACGGGCAGTTCATTTTGATTCGGCGGAACACTTATATGCGCGTTGGTGGCCACAAGGCGGTGCGCGGCTCGTTGATTGAAGATATCGAACTGGCGCGGCACACGAAGCACGCGGGGGAATCGCTGCGGCTGCGATTTGCGGCGGATGCAGCCAGCACGCGGATGTACGGTTCGCTGAGTGAGACGTGCGAGGGGTGGCGGAAAAATCTGGCGTTGCTGTTTCCAGATGCGTTGAGTCGCGGCCTGTGGAAGCTGATTCAGGCGGCGTTGCTGTTCGGGCTGCCGCTGCTGGGAGTTTGGCTTTACCTCAACGTGGCGCGCACGCCGGTGATCTGGGCCGTGGGATTGTGGTGGGCGTGGCGGGTGCGGGTACACTACGCCAACACTGCGAAAGCGCATTTTCCAATTGCCGACGCCCTATCGTCCCCACTGGCGTTGCCGCTGTACGGGTGGCTGCTGATCGACAGCTGGATGCAGAAACATCTGCGGCATAGAGTCATGTGGAAAGGTCGCGAGTACAAGGCCTGATGCCGCTGTCACGCGCGATTTCCCAGGACGGTGAAAATAGCGCGTCAAGACGGTGGCTTGATGAATCCAATATGCTAGCTTTATGGTGCTTCTGACGCGCAAGGCGGAGTTTTCCGCAGCTCACTACTATTGGAATGATGCCTGGCCGCAACAGGAAAACGAGAAGGTGTTTGGCAAGTGCGCCAATCGCAATGGGCACGGACACAACTACACCCTGGAGGTGACGGTTGCGGGCGAGATTGATCCCTTGTCAGGCTTTGTCGTCGATTTGAAGGCGCTGAAGGATGTGATGGAGCGTGAGGTGATCCAGGTGTACGATCATCGGCACTTGAACCTGGAGGTACCGGAATTTCGCACAACGATACCGACGACTGAAAACATTGCGATCGCGATCTGGAAGCGGCTGGAGAAGAAGATCGTCGGTGCTCGCCTGCATCGTGTGCGGGTGTATGAGATGCCAGACCTGTTCGCTGATTACTGTGGAGAGTGATGAAAGCCTATTTATCTCGGCGGTACCGCATGAGTGCATCCCATCGACTGCACACGGAGTTGTTTTCTGCTGAGAAGAACGAAGCGGTGTATGGGAAATGCAACAATCCGTATGGGCACGGGCATAACTACACCGTGGAAGTGATGTTGAGCGGGGAAGTGGATCGAGTGACCGGTATGGTGTGCAACCTGGGCGATCTGGATGAGTTTGTGCGGCGCGAAATTATCGACCGGTTCGACGAGCAGAATCTCAACATGGATAGAAGCTTTGAAACCCTTGTTCCTACGACGGAAAATTTGTGCGTAGAAATTTACGGGATCATACGCGCGGGCTTTCGCAGTGCGAAGCTGGAAAAAATTCGCGTGGAAGAGACCAGCAACAATTATTTTGAATATGCCGGATGAACCGGCGAGTGCGGGGTAGCGTATTGAGATTTCCGCGCAGATGAAGTGAAAGGTTGTTCGATGGCAGAGCCAGTATTGATACCGGGATCCACGGAGAATGCATTAGCAGAGTTTTCAACAGCGGATCTTTACAGGGAGTTGATCTTCCGATTTGGCGAAGACCCGACGCGCGACGGCTTGTTGCGCACACCGGAACGTGTGCAAAAGGCGATGGAATTTCTGACCAAAGGCTATCAGCAGGATGCGGGCGAGATTCTGCGCGGCGCCATGTTCGACGTGGATTACGACGAGATGGTGATTGTGAAAGATGTGGAAGTCTTCTCGTTGTGCGAGCATCACATGCTGCCGTTTTTTGGAAGGGTACACGTCGCCTACATTCCCAACGGAAAGGTGATCGGTCTGAGCAAGATTCCGCGGCTGGTGGACGTGTATGCTCGCCGGCTCCAGGTACAGGAACGGCTGACACGCGAGATTGCCGATGCGATTCAAGACGCCATTGAGCCGCAAGGAGTTGGTGTGGTGATTGAAGCGCGACACTTGTGCATGATGATGCGCGGAGTTGAGAAGCAGCATTCTTCCACTGTGACTTCTGCCATGCTGGGGGCTTTTCGCAGTAACCAGCAAACGCGGCACGAGTTCCTGTCGCTGGTGCATGGGCGCGGGGAGAACGGAATCTAAGACTGCCTGGTCGCCGCAGGTTGTCTGCTGGAATGGTCTCTCCTCTAAGTAGAACCGCGTGGGTCTGAAAGCTCCCACCACTATTCTGAATCCAACCTATGAACGGTCTCCTCATTGTCAACAAACCCGCAGGGATGACGTCGCACGACGTGGTAGCGACGGTGCGCAAGCTGACGGGAGAATCGTCGGTGGGCCACCTGGGCACGCTGGATCCCATGGCTACTGGAGTTTTGCCGCTACTGCTGGGACGATTCACTCGACTGGCACAGTTCTTCAAACAGGACAGCAAGCGCTACACCGGAACCATTCGATTCGGTTTTGCGACCGATACCTACGACGCAGACGGTGAAGTTGTCGGCGAGTGCGTAGATCCAGAATTGACGCTGGAAGAAATTCGCAGTTTTGCAAAGAAGTTCCTCGGCGAGATCGATCAGATGCCGCCGCCGTATTCCGCCAAAAAGTCGCAGGGTGTTCCCGCGTATAAACTGGCGCGACAAGGAAAGCTGGTGGAGCTGCGTCCGGTTCGAATCGAGATTCGAGAATTTGAAGTACAAGGCTACGAGGCGCCAAACGCGCCGTTTGTGGTCGAGGTTTCCTCGGGAAGCTATATCCGCTCGATCGCGCATGAAATGGGAACGTTGGCGGGATGCGGCGCACATCTGGGAAGCCTGTGCCGCGTGCAGGCAGGAGAATTTAGGCTGGAGCAGGCAGCGACGTTGGAGGAAATCGCCGCATGGCAGAAAGAAGATTCGCTGGTGGGGCGACTGCCGCATCCGCGCTGCGTGTTGCCGCAGATGCCTTCGGTGACGGTGGATGAAAATACTGCAACGCGGCTGAAGAACGGAATGGCATGCAATTTGGCGGAATATTCCAATGCACCGTTCGTCAAAATATTTACCGATCAGCGCGAGTTGTTTGCTATTGGCCGCCGCATTGCCGGCACGCTGATGCAGCCATTGGCGGTACTGGGCTAGTGTTGCTGCTGACGCGTGCTTTCATGCGGCGGCTTTTGAAGCATGGGCAATAGCAACGGCAGAAAGTTCTTCGCCACCTGCTTGCAACCCTGCGCGGTGGGATGGATACCATCGTCCTGCATGGACCCGGGCACGTTATAGACGTCCTTCAGCATGAAGGGCACCAGGGGAACGTGGTATACCTTGGACGCTTTGACGTAGATCGCGTTGAATTTGGCGATGTAGTCGCTGCCATAGTTCGGCGGCAGCGTAATTCCGCCGAGGATGACTTTGGCATGTGCATCCTGCATCGCCACAATGATGGCGGACAAATTCATTTCGGTATCGCGTATCGGCAACCCGCGCAAGCCATCGTTGCCACCGAAGGCGACGATGACGACGGAGGGATGATACTGGACCACTTCGGGAATGCGGAGGACGCCATCTTTCGTGGTATTTCCGCTGATGCCGAGATTGACGACACGATAGCGATATCCTCGAGCCTCCAAATCGCGTTGCAGATCGGCAGGATAGCTCTCGTCGCGGTTGACGCCATGGCCCGCAGTCAGGCTGTCGCCAAAGGCCACGATGGTGGGACGCGATGAGCGAATGGGCGCGGTTGGTTGCGTCTGAGACGATGGAGTCGGCGCCGACGCGGCTGTGGATTCAGTGGAAGTGGCAGGCTGTGGTTGCGAGTTTGAGCCGCTGCAACCGAGAAGCCATGCGATCATCAAGACAGAAGAACAAATTGTTTTCAAATCAGATTTCATCCACACCACGCTCACCCATGCCCTCTGAAACTCACGCTATTATCGCAGTCCGCGGACTGAAAAAAACTTTGCGCAGTGGATCGACCTCTGTGGAAATTCTGAAGGGAATCGATCTCAGTATTCCGTCACGTCAATTCGTAGTCATCATGGGTGCTTCCGGCAGCGGAAAAAGTACGCTGCTTGGCCTACTTGCTGGATTGGATGCGCCCACCGACGGCACGGTCACAATTGATGGAGAGGAAATCGGTCATCTTAGCGAGGATGCGCTGGCACATATTCGCGCCACCAAGCTCGGTTTTGTTTTTCAATCCTACCAATTGATCCCTACGCTGACGGCACTGGAAAATGTTTTGCTGCCGCATGAGCTGCATGCTGCGGAAGATGGAAAGCCACGGGCGCAGGAACTGCTGGCGAGCGTTGGGCTGGCAGAACGCATGCATCATTATCCGGTCCAGCTGTCTGGAGGAGAGCAGCAGCGAGTTGCGCTGGCGCGGGCGTTTATGTTGCGGCCGCCTGTGATTCTGGCGGACGAGCCGACGGGCAATCTGGATTTCGCGACCGGTGCGCGCGTGATGGAATTGCTGCTGGAATTGAATCGCCGGGAAGGAACCACTTTGGTTCTGGTGACGCACGATGCCAGTCTGGCGGCCCATGCGGAACGAAAAATTCTGTTGCGGGATGGACGGATTGAGGCGGATGAATTGTGCCAGCCCGTCAGGCAGAACGCCGGAGCCGACGCATGAAGCCATCCGCCGGGGGATTGGCCTGGAGCACGGCGTGGAAAATCGCGTGGCGCGATCTGCACGCCTCCTGGATCAAGTTCACATTTGTCGTAATTGCAGTGGCGCTGGGGGTGGGTTCGCTGACGGGTGTGCGCAGCTTCAGCCTTATCTTCAAGCGGACCCTGCTGGCGCAGGCGCGCACCCTGATGGCCGCGGATCTGTCGGCGAAGGATTTTCATCCGTACACTAACGATCAACTGGCTAGCCTCGATCGGCTACAAGCGCGCGGGGTTGACCACACGCTCGTGACGGAGACAGTGTCGATGGCGTCGACGGCGACGAATCCTGATCCCGTGCTGGTGTCGCTGAAAGCGGTCGATCCGGCAAAGTATCCGTACTACGGCACCGTGGTGCTGGCATCCGGCAAGCCGTTGCGCGATATGCTTCACGACAATACCGCCGTGGTGAGTGAAGAGTTTTTGCTGCGCGATCACTCCCATGTAGGCGACACGCTGCATGTGGGGAACAAATACTTCACCATTGCCGATGTTCTGCGATCGGAGCCGGACAGAATTTCCTCGTCGTTTAGCATTGGCCCGCGCGTCATGCTCACTCAGTTCGTATTGCCTTCGACGGGGCTGGTTCGCCCGGGCAGTCGCGCATCGGAGCGTATGCTGTTTCGTCTCATGCCGCAGACGGCGCAAGACGGTATGGACATTTCTGCCCTTCGCAAACAGGTGGAAGATATTTTGCCGGAAGCGCAAGTGACGGATTATCGCGAGGCCAACCCGGCGCTGGTACATGGCCTGGAGCGTTCGACAGCCATGCTGACGCTGGTCAGCCTGGTGACGATGGTGTTGAGCGCGATTGGCGTGGCGATGGCGATGCATGCGCATCTGCAGCAGCGGTTGGAAACCATCGCGATTATGAAAGCCTTGGGCGCACGGTCTTCGCAAGTGATGCGCATTTATCTGCTGCAGACGCTGTTCCTGGGAGTGGTGGGGGCATTGCTGGGCGTGGCGGCCGGCTTTGGCGTGGCGCGCGCATTTCCTATATTGCTGGAGCGCCTGGTGTCGTTGCCGGTCCAAGGGCAACTCGCGTTCTCGCCTGTCGTGATTGGATTGTGCACGGGAGTGTTGACGACGTTGCTGTTCACTCTGCCACCGCTGTTGGAGATTCGCGGCTTTCGTCCATTGCGTATTTTGCGTCGAAATGTTGAGCAGGAACCGGGCACGCGCCTGGCAAATATTTTTCCGCGTGATCCGGTGCAGTTGATTTCGATGGCCGTCATCCTGATTGGGTTGACGGTCATTGCCAGCACGCTGACAGAGTCGAGGATGGTGGGCGAATGGTTTGCCGGCGGACTGCTGGTAGTCCTGGTGGTTCTTTTGCTGGCTGCCTCCGGACTGTTGGCGGCGGTTCGCTGGATGATGCAATGGCAGCGCAGACGGTTCAGTCCCATGGTGCGCCAGGGGCTAGTAAATCTGCAGCGGCCGGGAAATCAGTCGGCGGCTGTGCTGACCGCGCTAGGACTGGGCGTCATGCTGATGATGACGATCTATTTTGTTCAGCACGCCATTGTGCAGGACCTGCAGATGAACAGCGGATCGGCGAGCGTGCCGAATGTGTTTCTGGTGGATGTCGGCGCGGATGAATTGGCAGGAGTGGAGAAGTTGATCGCCGCGCAACCGGCGGTGAACGGCGGCCTGGAGACGATCCCAATTGTTTCGGCAAGGATCTTATCGCTGAATGGAGTGCCGACGAATCAATTGCGCATTCAGCATTATCCCAAGCGGATGTTGCGATCAACCTCACTCACCTGGGCGGACATGCCACCTGCGGGTGAGAAAGTTGTGGACGGAAAATGGTGGGACAAGACGAGTGACGCGCCCCAGGTAGCCGTCAGCGAGTCGACGGCGAAAGCATTGCACCTGAAGGTAGGCTCCACAATTGGATTTGCGACGGGGGAAAAGACATTTACCGCTGCCGTAGTTGTAATTGTGCGCGCGGATGGCGATCACATTTACGCACGCAGTCAGTTCATCGTGCCAAGCCGTGTGCTAACGGGACAGGCCGTGGTTTGGTATGGCGCGTTCCATGCGGATCCGATGCGTGTCGGCGAAGTGGAGAAAAGCCTGTTCACCGCCTATCCAACGGTGACCGTGATCAACATGGCGGATGTGCTGGAGGTGGTGCGCGGGGTGGTCGACCAGATTGCCATGATTCTGAGGTTTGTAGCGGGGTTTGTTTTGCTGGCGGGCGGAATTATCCTGGCATCGAGCGTGACCGCCACACGATTTCAACGCGTGCGCGAGGTTGCAATCTTGAAGTCGCTTGGCGCGCTGCGCTCGCAGGTGATCCGCATGCTGAGTATCGAGTTTTTGATGTTGGGCGGCATTGCAGGTCTCGCAGGAGTGGCGTGTGCGCTGGCGCTGTCGAGTGTGCTGCTACATCGGCTGGATGTTAGCTTTTACCCGAACTGGGGT
>JAJYBW010000062.1 GCA_021778815.1 Acidobacteriota bacterium
GGCGACGTTCAGGTGGGGAACGGGCGAGCTGTGCAACTGGTTCACCCAGGCTTCCTTCTGCCAGAAGTCGTCGTAGTTGGGGTGAGCCATGATGTCGTTCCAGTAGGGAATCGAGCCGTGGAGATAGTTCGCGTTCGCGTTGGTGAGCGGCCCGAGGTTGAGATACCACTGATAGGTGTCGTAGGTGTCGAAGTCGAAGTGCTTGTTGGTGTTTTTGTCGGCCTGCTCCATGACGGAATACTCGAACGCGTAGCTTTCGCGCAGCGCGCCGTAGCGGTGCATGTCGTCGTTCATCCACTGATCGACGGGCGCGGCCTGTTCACTGACGGCCTTCAGATGCGGGTTGGGATGAAGCAGGGTCAGGCCCGCCGTTAATCCGTTATAGGAGACGCCGTAGATGCCCACGCGGCCGTTGTTGTTGGGGACGTTTTTCACCAGCCAGCTGATGGTGTCGTAGGCATCGTTGGTTTCGTTGGTTTGTTTGGGGTCATTGGCATCGTAGCGCGAGGTAAGGAGAAAGACTCCTTCGGACTTGAAACGCCCGCGCAAATTTTGAATGACGAAAATGTATCCGTCGGCGGCTAGTTCTTTCCAGGTTGTCGGCACCCATTCGGCTCCGTTTTTTGCGGCGGCTTTGTCGAAGTCTTCTTGCGTGGGGACACCGTAGGGAGTGCGCGTCAACAAAATGGGAAGCGGCCTGGCTTGATCTCTGCGCGAGATGACGACAGTCTGCAGGCGAATGCCATCGCGCATGGGGACCATAAACTCCTGTACACGCCAGATGCTCTGGATGGCTGCGGGCGCAGTCGCGGGGGCGGACGAACCGTTAAAGGAGGGAACCTGGGCGCGCCCATTCGAGCTGAACACAGTGACGAGTAGCAGGACGAGTACCAAGAAGGCTGAGCGAAATGAACCAGTGCGCAACCGCTGTCGGAATTTGTCGGCGGAGCAGGGTTCAGGTGCATTCGAATTCAGTAGGACAGCCATGCGCATGGGACCTCTTCGAGCGATTGTACGGAGTGCGGGAGAGAGACGGCCAGTATATAAGCGAACACTGCCATCGAAAAGGCGGAAGAGATAGGAACTGGGGTGGGGAGAATTTATCTCCTATATTTATAGTTGACAGGGCAACTCCTATGGGAGTAGTACTACGTGCATAGGAGATAGGTATGGCGAAAAAGGGTGAAAGCCTGACCCGGCTGGAGCTGGAGATCATGCAGGCGATCTGGAAGCGTGGCGCCAGCAATGTGGGCGAGGTGCAGCAGGGGCTGGGGCGTGAACTGGCATATACGACGGTGCAGACCGTGTTGAATACGCTGCATCGCAAGGGCAAACTGCGGCGCAAGCTGGATGGACGCGCGTATGTCTACAGTGCCGCGGTGACCGAGGCGAAGGCGCTGCGACATGCGGTGCGCGACCTGGTGGATCGCATGTTTGGCGGGTCAAGCGAAGAACTGGTGTTGAGTCTGATCAAGAGCCGCGAGATCGATCCGGAACGGATTGCGCGTTTGAGCCGTGAGCTGGACGAAGAGGAGGAATGGTGATGGAGCGGTCTAGCTTGATTTGGCTGGTCGATTACGGGATGAATTCTGCGTGGCAGCTGCCGCTGGTATTTCTGGTCGCGTGGGTGGTGGCGCGATTGGTGACTCGACTGTACTCGGCTGCAGCGGTGCATCGGACCTGGGTGAGCGCGATGGTGTTGGCGACGGTACTGCCGGCGGTTCGATTGCAGATGTGGCCGAGATTTCCGTGGGGGCGCCCGGCTGTTGTCGCAGACAACCACGTGCAGGTGACGATGATGCCGGGAACGGCCGTGGCGGAAGGACATCTGCAGTTGTCGTTCACGATGATGGCGATTTTGCTGACGGTCTACGGCGCGGTCATCTTGTATTTTGCCGGACGCATTGTGTGGGGCGTGTGGAAGACGCGGTCGCTGTGCGGGCGCTCGTCGGCGGTGCAGCTGTCGGAGGGATTGCAACTGCGGTGGGATGCGTTGTGTCGGCGGATGGGAGTGACGCAGGTTACGTTGTGCGAATCGTCTGCGGTTGCGGGGCCGGCGATGGTAGGACTGCAAACGGTGCTGCTGCCGGCTGGATTCATAGGGAAGGTGCAGGAGGGGGATCTGGAGGCGGCGTTGGCGCACGAGCTGGCGCATGTTCGGCGCCGGGACTATGTGAAAAATGTGGGATTTGCCGTGCTGATGTTGCCGGTCGCGTACCATCCGTGCGGGTGGTGGATCAAGAAGGCGCTGGAGGAGAGTCGCGAAACTGTGTGCGATGCAATGGCGGCCGAGGCATTGGAAAGCAGACGTACGTATGCAGGTTCGCTGTTGCGCCTTGCGATGGTGATCCCGGCGGGGCTGCGAGGGGGAGCGACAGCAGCGGTTGGAATTTTTGAAGGCAACACTCTTGAAAGGAGGGTGAGGACGATGATGGAGCGAGGGGAGCGACTGAGAGGCGCAGCCCGCATGGCCGCGATTTTCGCGGTGATGCTGCTGAGTGGGGCGGCGGTGGTGAGCATGGTCGGGACACATGTGACAGTGCAGGCGGCAGACACAGCAGCAGCGAAGAAGCAGGCGCTGCATGTTCGGTCTGGAGTGATGGCTGCGCGCATTGTGTCGCAGGTGCAGCCGAAGTATCCAGAGGCGGCCAAGAAAGCGAAGATCCATGGAGCTGTCGTATTGCATGTGACAATCGGGAAGGATGGGACTGTCAAAAACCTGAAAGTCGTTTCGGGTCCGAAAGAACTCCGGCGATCGGCGGCGGACGCAGTGCGACAGTGGACGTACAAGCCATATCTCGTGGATGGAAATGCCGTTGAGGTTGACACAACGATAACTGTGATCTACACGCTCAATGAGTAGAGCACTCAAGGGCAGAGAGCGAGGGAAGTTCACTCGGTAGGGAACAGACTTAGGGCGTGTTCACACTATACGCTGAATATTTGTTAAGCTCGATTCAGCGATGGAGATTACAGAGGCGCAGTACGAGCGGATCAAGAGTGCGTTGCCGGTGCAGCGGGGCAACGTGAGTCTGAGCAACCTGCAGGTATTGAACGCAGTTTTGTACGTTGCCGAGCAGGGATGCAAGTGGCGCGGTCTGCCGAAGCGATTCGGCCGGTGGCACACTGTCTACACTCGCATGAACCGATGGTCCAGGAACGGAGTGATGGACCGTGTTTTCGAGAAGCTGCAGGTGGAGCAGATTGTCCGCATCAAGCTGGAAGCGGTGTGTCTGGACTCGACCTCGGTGAAGGTGCATCCGGATGGAACGGGCGCTCTAAAAAAAACGGCCCACAGGCCATCGGCAAATCGCGCGGCGGATGGAACACCAAGATTCATATGGTTGCCGCGGATGCTCGAACGGCCATAGCGTTCGCTCTGTCGCCCGGCAATATGCACGATGCGCCGGAAGGCCGCGAGTTGCTGTGGGAGCTTCCACGAATGCCGGAAGGCTTGCCGATGCTGATGGATCGCGCGTATGAAGGCGACGAAACCAGGCAGTTGGTGTTCGACCTCGGCATGGTGCCGGTGGTGCCGCCGAAATGCAATCGTGTCGATCCGTGGACCTATGACCGAGCGCTCTATCGCAAGCGCAACGAGATCGAAAGGCTGTTCCGCAGGCTGAAAGGGTTCCGCAGAATCTTCTCCCGCTTCGAGAAACTGGATGTCCTGTTCCTCGGCTTCCTCAACTTCGCTCTCATCGTCGAAGCCTTGCGTTAGTGTGAACACGCCCTAGTTCGCGTCAAGGGTTCGGTGGAGGCATAGGTCAGCGGTTTGCCGCTGGCCTTTTTATGTGGGGGGGAACTGAGTCGGCGCGAAATTGACGCTGGGCGGTTCTTTGCGCGGATCGAGAACGCGGTTTGCGGCATGAAACCCGGGGACTTCCTAAGGTGTGATAACTGTCACAGGCAACGATCCATTGAGTTTTATATTCTTCACAGGTTGAGAGCAACACCTGTAAGGTGTGCGAAGCCCTTCAAATCGGGCTGAATCTCCTTCGAAGAGGGAACCATGAATCGACGCAAAACAGTATTGGCCACCCTGGCGTTCGTGAGCCTGGCTACGTGCACCGTGCTTGCCCAAAGCAGCGGAGCGGATACCTACAAGAGCAAATGCGCCATGTGTCACAGTGCCGACGGCAGCGCCAGTTCGGGTGCGGGAAAGGCAATGCACGTCCCCTCGCTGCTGACGCCGGAGGCGAAGAAGGCATCGACAGCGAGCTACGTGGCGATCGTGAAGGAAGGCAAGGGGAAAATGCCGGCCTATGGCACCAAGCTTTCGGGGCCGGAGATCAATGCTGTCGTTGCATACATTCGGACCTTGCAGAAGTAGCAGCGGGAGCTAAGGCGGGGGGGGGAGAAGATCCCCCCTCGTGGTGAAGATTGGTGCACTTGTTGTTTTTTGTTTTCCGCGCACAGAACGCGGCAGGGGTCAGAGACCCAATGAAAACTATTTCCTCCGTAGGAATGTACTTCCACAGCAATCCGGCCGGGCGTCACCCTGATGATTTCTGCAGTGGAGGCGCCGGCCGGATGCTTGTTTCTGGACGATTTGTTGCAGGGGCCGTGAAGCAGGACAACGGATTGAGCGCGTCGAGACCGGGCAGCCGGGGAAGAATGCTGCTGGCCGGGCTGGTGGCGCTGCTGCTGTTGAGTTTGCCAAGGGTAATGCTGGCGAAGGATGCAGACTGCCTGTCGTGCCACTCCGATAAAACCATGCAGGATGCGTCGGGGAAGAATGTTGGGGTCGACGCGCCGCTGTTTCATTCCAGCGTTCACGGCAGCCTGGGGTGCAGCGACTGCCATAGCGACGTTCACGACTATCCTCATCCTGAACATCCGGCGGCGGTGCAATGCGTGACCTGCCATGCGGACGAGAGCAAGGCGATTGCCGGCAGCATCCACGCCAAGGCGAGTACGCATCCCTGCACCAGTTGCCATGGAAACGCGCATGAGATTTTTCCGAAGGGCGACCCTCGCTCGGCGGTGTATCCGCTGAATATTCCGAAAACCTGCGGAACGTGCCATGGAAATCGCGCGCTGGCGCAGAAGTACGGACTGGAGAATGTGTACTCGGTGTACATGGATTCAATCCACGGCTATGCGGTGAGCAAAGAGGGGCTGCTGGTGGCGGCCAATTGCATGAGCTGCCATGGATCGCACAATATTTTGAGCCACAAAGATCCGCGCAGCCCGACGAACAAAGCCAACATAGCCGCGACCTGCGGAAGCTGCCATGGCGGGGTGAAGGCGCAATACATGAGCGGCGTACACGGCAAGCAGATGGCAAGCGGCAACATGAAGGCTCCGGTCTGCACGGACTGCCACACGGCGCATGCAATTCTGGAGCCCACGCTGGCAAGCTTTCGCATGCAGTCGACGCCGATTTGCGGATCGTGCCACAAGGAGCAGATGGCGACGTATCGAGATACCTTCCACTCGCAACTGGGATTGCTGGGTGGGTATGTGCAGACGGCGCGGTGCTGGGACTGCCATGGGGCGCATGAAGTATTGCCGGCCTCGGATCCTCGCTCGCCGGTGGCCAAGGCGAACCTGATCAAGACCTGCGGCAAGTGTCATGCGGACGCCAACGCGAGTTTTGTGGAGTATCAGCCGCACGCGAATCCACGGAATCGAAGCCTGAATCCGGAGCTCTATTACATTCGCTTGTTCATGAACCTATTATTGTGGAGCGTGCTCGGGTTCTTCGCGCTGCATACCCTGCTGTGGTTTATACGGTCGAAGCGGGAACAGGAAAAGAACGGGTCGACAGGGGAGGCGAAACATGACTGATGCAGCGATGACCAAGCCGACCACGACCGAGGAGTTGCCGACGGCGCAGCCGGAAGCGAAGAAGAACGAGAAGTACTATTTGCGATTTACCTTGCCGCAGCGATATCTGCATGCGGTGCTGTTCACGTCGTTTCTGGGATTGGCGGCGACGGGGCTGCCGATGCGCTTCAGCGAGAACGTGCCGGCGAGGTTTTTTGCGCGCGCGGTGGGCGGGTTTGGGGCGATTCTCTTCATGCACAAATTTTGCGCGATTGTGCTGACGCTGGCGTTTCTGTATCACGTGAAGGACATTGTTACGCGGGCGGTGATGAACAAGGAAAAGGGACTGTTCTGGGGCCCGACGTCGATGGTGGCGAACTGGAAGGACGTGAAGGACCTGGTGGGGCATTTGCGGTGGTTTGTGGGACTGGGGCCGAAGCCGCAGTTCGATCGTTACGCCTATTGGGAGAAGTTCGATTACTGGGCGGTTTTCTGGGGCATGATCGTCATCGGATTTTCAGGATATGCGATGTGGTTCGCGCCGTTTTTCGCGCGCTTTTTGCCGGGGTGGGCGCTGAATGCTGTCCTGGTGATTCACGGAGAGGAAGCGCTGCTGGCCATCCTGTTTATTTTCTCAATCCACTTTGTGAATACGCATTTGCGTCCGGACAGTTTCCCGATGGACATGGTGATCTTTACCGGGAAAGAGACGGAAGAGGAATTTCGAAGGAAGCGGTCGCTGGAATTTGCGCGTCTCGCTCGGCAGGGAAAGCTGGAAGCCAGGGTCTCCGATCCACCCGTGTACTGGTGGGTGAATTTCGCCCGAGTGGTCGGATTCACCGCAATCCTGATCGGGCTGGTGCTTCTTGTCTTGACATTGATCGCCTATTTCGGCACCGTATAACCACTCACGCGAGGGAATGATGTTTGGAACTTTAGAGAAGAAGCTGCGACCGGTTCTGTTTTTCGGAAACAACCCGCTCAGTTTGATCGGGGGCGCGCTGACCAGCGCGGCTGCCTTCGTCATGATCGGTTTCTGGGTGGTGACGATTTTTGGTCACGGCGGCTCTCAAAATCCTTATCTCGGGTTAATTTTCGATTTATTTTTGCCGGGTCTTTTTGTCCTGGGCCTGATTCTGATTCCCATCGGGATCGCGATGCGGCGCAAGCAACTGGTGGCGTCGGGGCACGTGCCTTCTGTCTACCCAGAAATCGATCTGAAGAACCCGGTCTTTCGTCGTGGGATTGAGGTGGTGATTGCCGCGACCTTCATCAACTTTGTGATTGTGGGTACGGCGAGCTATCGCGGCGTGTCCTATATGGATTCGCCAAACTTCTGCGGACAGACATGCCACGTGATGGCGCCGCAGTGGGCGGCCTACCAGGTGTCTCCGCACTCGCATGTGGCCTGTGTGGATTGCCACATCGGCTCGGGAATTTCGGCGGCCGTGCAGGCCAAGATGAATGGGACCAAGCAATTGGTTGAGGTCACGTTTCACACCTATCCAACTCCGATCCGGGCATCTCTTTCGGTGCTGCGGCCGGCGCGCGCGACCTGCGAACAATGCCACACGCCGACACGGTTCGTCGGCGATCGACTGCTGGTGAAAACGGCGTTCGGCGACGACGAAAAGAATTCCGTTACGCGTTCGGTGGTGGTACTGCATCTTGGCGGGGTCGATTCTTTATCGCACCTGAGCGGCATTCACGGACATCACTTGAACCATTTCGAATACATTGCGACGGATGCAACCGACCAGAACATTATTTCGGTGAAGGCGCACAACGCGGATGGCACGGTGACCGAATATGTGAGCACCGACTGGAAGGGGCCGGTGAAGGGCGTAGAGCGGGTGATGGACTGCATGGATTGCCATAACCAGGCCACGCACGTGTTCCAGACGCCGCAGGCAGCGGTGAACGAGGCGATGCTGGATAACAGCGTGAATGCGGCGTTGCCGTTCGTCCATAAGGAGGGGCTGCAACTGATCCAGGCAGAGTATTCGTCGCACGAGGAAGCCGCGGCCAAGATTACGAGCGGGCTGGAAAGCTACTACAGCACACAATACCCGGCGGTCTGGAGCAGTCAGCGGCCGCAGATTGAAGCCTCGGCGCGGACGCTGGTCAGGATCTACCAGCGGAATGTGTTCCCTTCGATGAAGGTGAAGTGGGGTACATATCCGAACAACATCGGACATAATGATTTTCCTGGCTGCTTCCGCTGCCACGATGGAAACCATGTCTCGAAAAGCGGGAAGACGCTGACGAATGATTGCAGCGTTTGCCATAATTTGTTGGCGGTGGATGATAAGAATCCCAAGGTGTTGACCGACCTGGGCATGCAGTAGCGCGGCCTGCGGATTGGCGGCGTACCTCAGAGCCTGAAGGCGGCCCACGGATTCGAGCTCGGTTCCCCGGACTGAAGTCCGGCGCCTACCTGCAAGCACATGTCCAGGGTCTACCCACAACCAGACCGATTCGAGCAGTTGAACATCATGTTCCGGACACAGCGAGTCGTGATAACAGGCGCGGGTGTGGCGGAGGGGTTTTCGAGTTGGCGCAGCCGTTCATCTCGAAGAGCTGCGTTATGGGGCGGGGCTTGGGGTAGGGGAACTTGGAATCGAAACTTATACCGAGCTTTGACTTCGCTGGTCGGTGGCATGGCGAGGGGCGCTTTGCCAGACGGATTCCTCTTTCAATACCAGGACCGGGCAGTGTGCTTCGCAGAGAACGCGATAGGCGACGCCGGGGATGAAGCGGGGATTGAACGCAGAGTGCGCCGATGCGCCCATAAGGATCATGTCGGCGGCGTGATGTTTTGCGTAGGAAAGAATGGCTTCCGCAGGCTGACCGTAAACGACTTCACAGGAAGCGTGGGCCTTGCGTACAGGCTTGAGCGTCAATAAATCTTCCAGCATGCGATTGGCATATCCACGGGCCGAAATGGTGGTGGGATGCTCGGGAACGACATTCTGCAGGACGTGGAGCAGGGTAATTTTGGCGCTGTGTTTTTCGGCAACGCTGAGGGCGAACTCCGCGATACGGCTGGAACTATGGTCGAGGGCGGCGGCAAAGACGATGCGAGGGTGGCCCTGGGATGAGGGATCGCTGGGGACAGCTTTTGGACCCACGGCGAGTACCGGAATATCGATTTGATGGAAAAGGGACTCGGCGATGGATCCGAGAATGTGGTGATGGAACTTGGCTTTTCCATGGGAGCCGGCAATGACGCGATCAGCTTTCCATTCGTTGGCGGCAGCCAGAATTTCTTTGACGGTATGGCCGGTGGCTAATTGAAACGAGCATTTAATGCCTTCAGCCTTCGCGTCGGCAATGACCTTGCCGAGCGTCGTTTCGGCCGATTTCTGCATGCCGGCGGCATCGAAATAGACCATTAACACGGGGTCGATCGGCGAAGCGCTGGGATCGGGCAGAACATGGATAATGCGCAGTTCGGCCTTGTATGCGAGCGACTGCTGCTTCGCAATCGGAAGAGTAAATCCTAAGTCGGTCAGGTCCGTGGCCAAAAGGATGCGCCGCGGATGGGTCCACTCCCGGAACTGCTTGTTAGACATAGGAAACTCCTGAACATCAATCTATTGTGGCCATTGGTTACATTTGTGGCTGTGCCAAATGGCACTCATCATTGTGATTCCGGTCACCACAGCGCCCTCAAAAAGACGGAGAGAGCCAAAGACCGGCGCACGTCAGGAGATTTGTATCGCCGGGTAAAACCTGTTGCATTCCATTCAATGGAGACCATTTCCTGGCCTCCAGGGATGCGTTCGACTCGCGGCAGTTTCGCCGGATCGATTTAGACCAAAGCTGTCCGAGGGGTAGCCAGATGCCCCGCATGAAGGTGATGGGGCGCATGGACATCGCGCAGAATCATGGCGGGACAGCGCGCCATTCGCAAGACTCGAGCCATCAATCCGGGCCGGAGGTGGGAGAGCAACTCGCCGCCTCTGTGCACGCTCATGATCAGGAGATCTGCTTGCGAGTCTTCCGCCATGCGGATAATTTCTTGTGCCGGTTCACCTTCGCGAATCAGGCATTGTGGCTTGATGGCCAGCCAGGCTTCACGGCTCATCATCGCTTCCAAAGCGTCGAACTGGCCTTCGGAGGGGCTGGCAATTCCTTGTTCGCGCACCGTAAAGATGGTGAGGCGAGCATGGTGGTCGCTGGCAATTTCTCCGGCAAGTCGAGCCGCGTCGGTGACGCCTTCGGCGGTGTCGCAGGCCAGCATTAGGTTTGTCCACGGTATGGTTTGACTGGCCATGGCGGCGGCTACGGGGCCGACGACAATGACTGGGTGGTCCGACTTGCGAATGACCCCCTCCGCCACAGAGCCCAGGAGTAAGCGCTCGAGCCCGTTTTTTTCTTCCGTGCCGACAATGATGCAGGTGGCATGGATCTGATCGGCGAGGCGAATGATTTCATTGGCGGGAGCGCCGAAGACGAGAGTGCCTTCGACCTGGATTCCGCTGCCTTGAAGTTTCTCGCGGGCGGCATGCACGTATTCTTCCAGCTCTAATTCCTGGATTCGCAGGATATCCGGCGAATCGTCGGTGACGATGGGCATGACATAGATGAAATGCAACGGCCGCAGTTCCTGGCGAGCTAACTTCACCGCATATTCTAAAATCGACTTTGATAGATTGGAAAAATCAATCCCAACCAGAATCGGGCCTTGCGTCAGTTCCGAGTTGGTGTGCATAGAATTGGCCCCCTTAAGCGAGATGATAGGAGGGGAGAAAAGAATCGGGTGTGATAGAGCGCACACTCCCACGTGATGGCGAGCACTTTCCGGATTGGTCTTGGGCTCGCGGTCGGGAAGGCGGCGGCCGGGTGGCGGGATCGGCGAGAACAGTGACGGTTGTCACAGAGAATACATCAATTCGCGCTTTACCCTTACGTGTTGCGGGCGAGTTCCTGACGCACCGCCTTGCCGCACGAGTGGCTGCACCAGCGGCACCGCCGCCGGTTGAATTACATTACCGCAACGCAGAAAGAAGGAGTGTATGTCGACCCAAACCAGTTCCGCAGTGAGCCGCTTCGACCTTCTGCTGGAGCGGGCGCGGCAACTACCGCCAATTCCGGTGGCTGTTTGTTATCCGTTGACCAAGGTTGCGCTGGCCGGGGCGCTGGAGTCGGCGGTTTGTGACGTCATTCGTCCGATCCTGGTGGGACCGAAGGAAAAAATTCAAAATCTCGCGAAGGCGGAAGGCTTCGATATTTCGTCCTGCGAGATGATCGATGCGGAAGATGAAATTCAGTCGGCAAAGCTGTCGGTCGAGCTGTGCCGTACGAAGGTCGCCGACGCGCTGATGAAGGGAAGCCTGCACACCGATGCGTTTATGCGTCCGGTGCTGGCCAAGGAAACCGGGTTGCGCACGCTCCGCCGTATCAGCCACTCCTTTGTGATGGAGACGCCGGCCTATGATCGGATTCTGCTGATCACAGACGCGGCGATCAATATTCTGCCGACCCTGGACGACAAGGTGGACATTGTGCAGAATGCCATTGACCTGGCGCATGTACTGGGTGTGGCGGTGCCGAAGGTGGCGATTCTGTCGGCGGTGGAGACGGTTCAGTCCAGCATTGTTTCGACCATCCACGCGGCGGCATTGTGCAAGATGGCGGACCGGGGGCAGATTACGGGTGGCATTCTGGATGGGCCGCTGGCATTTGATACCGCGGTGAGCCCGGAAGCGATGAAGATCAAGCACCTGGTGTCTGCAGTGGCGGGACAGGCGGATATCGTTGTGGTTCCCGATCTGGAGTCGGGCAACATGCTGGCGAAACAACTGGAGTATCTGGGCGGCGCCAGCCTGGCGGGCATCGTGACGGGCGCTTCGGTTCCGATTATTCTGACCAGCCGCGCGGATTCGGCAAAAACGCGGATGACTTCCGCGGCGGTTGCGTTGCTGATGCACGCGAGCGCCATATCGAAAGACGCTTCGCGCGACGAGCCGGAGTGTTGAACGGCCATCGTCAGGATGGCGGGAAAAAGCCGGGACCTGTGACATGGGTTCCGGTTTTTTTGAGCGGCGCGCAGGAATAAAGTTGCCC
>JAJYBW010000063.1 GCA_021778815.1 Acidobacteriota bacterium
GGTCTCTGTCGTGGCACGAGCTTCGGGAGTTTGCGGTTGTGAGTTGCCTGCTCATATGCGTAGGCATAGCCGAGGAGATCACCGTCTTTCCATCGCACACCGGAGATTTCCAATCCGAATGGAAGACCGTCCGCATAGAATCCGCCGGGAACCGAGATAGCCGGAACTCCAATGCGGTTCACCCACGCCGTCTCGCTGCGAGGGCCCCACTTGTAGGCGCCCGGGACTGTTTCGTCATTTGTTGGCACCTGCAACGAGGGATAGACAAAACCATCTAGCCGCCAGCGCTTTCTGGTGGCCTCATACTCTGCCAATGCCGCTCGCTGCGGACCGTAATAGTTTTCCAAGGTTGCAGAGTCGGTTTCGATCAGTTTCTGGGGTGTGTCACCGCCCAGCATGAAAGCAGGAAAGTGATTTCCCGTTGCCCTCTCATATTCCGATACGGAATGATATTGTGCAGGTCCGAAGTATTGCAGGAAGCGATCCAGTCCCTCCCTTCGGTAGGGCTGAGTATTCACCTGCCGCACACGCGCAAAAAAGCTTTCCGGCAAGATTTCTTTGTCGATGATGACCGTCGCTCCTGCGGCGCGCATCTGCTCCACTGCTTTCATAAACGCCGCCCGCGTTTCAGCAGACACTGCGCCACCATTTGGCGGAGGCTCTGGATCATTGCGGTAAACATCGGGCGATCCCTCCAGCACGAACCATGGCACCCCGAATCTCTTTCCCTTCAGCGCGCCCTTCTTCAAATACTGGGTATACGGACCCGCTTCCGCCTTTTTGGCGCTTCCCTGTGTCCGGGGATCTAAAGGGTCTTCTGCCTGCATTGCATACAGTGCGATGGCCGCACTTGTTACATCGCGCGCGAGAGGGCCTGTGTTGTCCCGCAGCCAATCCAGGGGTTCGATTCCCGCGATGCTGGTCAGTCCTCGCGTCGGCAGCATACCGACTAAGCTATTGTTGGCGGCTGGCTGGCGTATCGAGTTTGCCGTATCGGTTCCAGTTCCGAGCACCGCGAAGTTAGCCGCTACAGCCGCTGCCGTTCCTCCGGATGAACCACCTGGCGAAAAGCGCACGTCGTACGCGTCGCCAGTCCTCCCCCCCGCAGAGCTTACATTGGTATCGCTCGCTGCAAAATCCGGCATATTTGTTTGGGCAAGAAGTACCGCTCCTGCTTCGCGAAGTCGCTGCACCACAACCGCGTCGCGGGGCGCCACCAGTTCCTCCCCGGGCCTGAGAAAGCCGATCCATCCCGCACTTGTTACCCACCCCTTCACGCTGGTGTTGGCTTTCACCAGGATCGGCACACCCCAGAGTGAACCGTGCTTTGCGTGCTGCGGTTCCGCATCTTCCTCCGAAGCTCTTTGCAGCGCTCCATTTTTGTCCAGGTAAAGAATTGCGCGGTAGGTCCCGTCGTAGCGAGCAATGCGATCGAGATACCATTGCGTCACTTCCGTCACCGTATATCGGTGCTTTGCGTATAGCTTTTCCAAGCCCGGGACAGTTACCTCCATCAGATCCCGATCCATATTTTTGACTTGAGTGGTTTTGTCGGGGTGCGCGCCCCTGGTACCAGGCTGAGCCGCAAACCCCGGTAGCCCCGTTATTACGACCGCCAGGAACAGAAAGACATGATCAAGGCCGCTTCGCTGCAAGGGAATTCCTCCGAGTAGAGCCTGTTACAACCTGCGGTAATCAAGATCATAGAGGATCAAAAACCAAAAACTTTCGAATTACTGTGTTGCGGCTCGCTTATCGGCGGCGACGTATCCCGGGCCACGCAACACCTTTCCTGGAAGGGCGCCAGTCATCTTTCCGGCATCGATCACGGGAGTTCCATTGACGAGCACGTAATCCATGCCCCGCGAAAGCTGGTTGGGATTTTGGTACGTTGCAAGGTCGCGGATATTGTCCGGGTCAAAGATTACAATATCTGCCCACATGTCTTGCTTCAACACGCCCCGATCAGTAAATCGCATGCGCTGTGCCGGAAGGGCAGAAAACTTCCGAATCGCGTCCGGCAACGTGAGTTCGTGCTCTTCACGAACGTATTTGCGCAGGATTCGTGGAAAGGTTCCGTAGGCCCGTGGATGCGGATGACCTTGACCGAGAATGCCTTGCGGGGAGATTCCGGCAGAGTCCGTATCGATCGATACCCACGGCTGTTGCAATGCCATCGTTACATCCGGCTGCGACATGCCAAACACGGCCACGTCTGTGGCAGCATTATCCTGGATCAGCAAATCAAAAACTGTGTCTATCGGATCTTTGTTCCATAGGTTGGCAATCTCAGCAAGCGTTTTGCCCTGCAGTGGCTGAAGCTCTGGATTTTGAACGCTGCAAATTAGCACAGCCTTCGGTCCAGGAATTTCTTGCCAAGGATTGTCCCATGTGGTGGTCGTTTTCAGCATGTCCTGTCGGATGCGCGCACGAGTGGCGGGATCCCGCAGCCGCGCCACCATCTTTACGTCACCTCCGTCGTGAGCCCAAGGAGGAATGAACGCAGCCAGGTCATTGGACCATGCCGTGTAGGCATACGTGTCAGCGGAAATATCGATGCCGCGAGCACGCGCCGCATCGATCTTCGCGACAATCTCGGGCATCTTGCCCCAATTGTTCTTGCCCGCTGCCTTCAAGTGCCATATCTCGACTGGAATATCGGCTTCACTCCCAATGCGAATCGCCTCGTCGATCGCAACCATGACCGCGTTGGACTCGCTGCGCATATGAGTGGCATAGATGCCGCCATATTGCGCCGCCACTGATGCAAGAGCAATCAATTCAGGAGTCCGTGCGTAGGGTGCGGGCGGATATTGCAGGGCGGTCGAAAGGCCAACGGCCCCGTCCAGCATTGCTTGCCGCACCAACGATTGCATCTCTCTTAGCTGTGCAGACGTCGGCTGCTTATCGTCGTCCCCCAGGACCACGCGGCGAACCTGGGTTGCCCCGACAAAGCTCGCAATGTTAGTACCGATGCCCTGCTTTTCCAGACGCGAAAAGTATTGATCGAAGGTACGCCAATCCGGATTGATCTGAAGGTGCTGGTACTGGCTTTGATCTGTCTGAACGATAGCGTCATTCAGGGGCGCAATCGAACTTCCTTCCCCAGTCACCTGGGTGGTGATGCCCTGATAAATCTTGGAAGGCAATCGGGGATCGACAAGGATCGTCTCTTCCGACTGGCCCAGCATGTCAATGAATCCGGGGGCCACCACCTCTTCACGCGCGTCGATCGTGCGTTTGCGCGCAACTGCCGAGAGATTTCCGATGGCAGCGATCCTTCCGTCGCGAATGCCGATATCCCCTGAATACCACGGCGAACCGGTTCCATCCATGATGTGGCCGTGGGCGATGACGATATCGAATATTTTGAGTTTCGAGGACTGGCCCAGGCACGCGGGAATGATGCAGCCGATGCAAAATACTGTGTAGAGTGCCCCGATTCGTGGAAGCAATGTTTTGGATTTCATAGAACCTTGGGCCGCGCAACCGATGTGACGGATTGTCCAAACACAAAACGAGAACCCATATCGTTTCTACAGGCTTCAACTGAGTTCGGCACTTGCAACAATTCGTGCATGCCGTTTCTCATTCACCCAAAGTATCATCCGGTATCGAAATTAACCATAGAAAATCGTTGTTGACAAACTTTCCGACCCTATCATAGGATTCAGGCAAGTTGCAGCGATGGATGCCTGCAACATTGTTTGCACATGCCTTTTGGGCAGTCGGTTTTACTTACCCTTGGGAATACCGGACTTCTCCAGTAGCGAACTCCGTCGGCTTTTCAGCAAATCGTTCGGAAGTACTCGATCCCAAAAGCGCTTCGCCTAAGTCTCCCCCTCGAAGCGCGTGAAGCAACAACTTGAGAGGCAGCGAATGAAACGGCATATCTCCAGCGCAATTTTAATCGCGGTCGTGACAGTATTTCTTCAGGTGCCGGTGGCGTTGTTCGCGCAACAGGCGACAACTTCAGTAAGCGGCATTGTCACTGATTCCAGTGGAGCCGTGTTGCCGAACGCGTCGGTGAGCATCACCCGCGGTGCGACAGGCCAAACTCTCAAAACTACGACCAATAACAACGGGGAGTACAGCTTTCACCAGATCGATCCGGGTACTTGGACCGTAGGTATTAGCGCCAAGGGCTTTGGTGATCAGAGCAAAGAGGGTGAACTGCTGGTGAGCAAGCCGGCCACCATTAACTTTAAGATGGGCCTGCAGGCGATCGCCCAGACAGTAAACGTGACCGCAGAAACAGCTACCCTGAACACGAGTGACGCTACGCTTGGGAATGCCGTCGACAATCGTACGATTCAGGGCTTGCCCATGATTGACCGCAACGTGCCCGATCTCCTCAGCCTGCAGCCGGGTGTTTTGTACCTGGGGCATGCGGTCGATGCCGGCCCTGGAACGGCGGGCACGGACAGTCGCACCGGTTCGGTCAACGGAGTCCGCTCCGATCAAGGCGACATTACCATGGACGGTCTAGATGACAATGACCAGCGTACAGGCGACGCGTTTGTCGGAATTCTGCGGGAGACGCTGGATTCAATTGAAGAATTTCGTGTAACGACCGGAATGGCGAACTCCGACCAGGGACGCTCTGCAGGCGCACAGGTGAACCTCTTGACGAAGAGTGGCACCGACAGTTTCCACGGCGCCGCCTACGAATACAACCGGAACACGAACACGTCCTCAAACGACTGGTTTAACAAGGAAGCACAGCTCTCGAGCGGAGAGCCGAACAAGCCTGGAGAATACATTCGCAACACCTACGGCGCAGACGTTGGCGGTCCAATCAAAAGACGTAAGCTTTTCTTTTTTGGAAATTACGAAGCTTCCCATATTCGCGAGAATTCGCAAATTGTGCGGACGACACCTTTCGCTTCTTTCAAACAAGGCGACCTGAAATATACAAGCAATGGCAACGGTGTGACGTTGACGCCCACCCAAATTGCCAGCATGGATCCGAACTGCTCGTCGACCGGCACATGCCCTTGGGGGCCGGGAGTCGATCCGAACATTCTTACAGTGATGAATTTATATCCCACCGCGAATGGAACCGCTACGGGTGACGGCTTAAACTTCGGCTCCTACACATTCTCCTCGCCTAATCCACAAAACCTGAACACTTCAATCGTGCGCTTGGATTGGAATCCGGTACCTCACCACCAATTGTTTGTTCGAGCCAACCTGCAGGACGACACAACTGAAGGAATCCTGCAATTCCCCGGACAGCCTCCATCTTATGTGTTGCGGGACAATACGAAAGGTATCGGAGCGGGCGACACCTGGGAGATCACGAATAACCTGGTCAATGATTTCCGCTACGGATACATTCGCCAAGGTTACAGCAATGCTGGGCAGGATTGCGGCGCCTATGTCACGTTTGCCTTTCTCTCGCAACCGACGGCAGAAACCTGTACGTCAATTGTGCATGTTCCGGTGCAGAACTTTGTCGAGAACATGACTTGGACACATGGAAACCATACCCTGTCATACGGAGCGGACCTTCGCATCATCACCAACTATGAAAATACTGACGCGAATTCCTATTCGACTGCGTCCGTGTACAACGAATGGCTTTCCGGTGGTGGCCCAATCGCGGGATCTGGAGGAAGTCTTGATCCCGGAGCGTTTGGCTACCCGCCGGTGGATGGAGATTTCTCAAACAATTACGATATCGCAGCCACATTAATCGCAGGGTTGGTCCCTCAAGTTACTGGCAAATACAATTTCCATGTTCAACCTGGCGGTCAAACTGGAGTTACTCTGCCGGAGGGCGCATACACTCCGTTAAATTTCCTTTCGCATGAGTTCGAGTACTACATTCAGGACCAATGGCGGATCTATCCGAATATTACCCTCACACTCGGATTGCGGCAGGTCTTCTTGCAACCTCCTTATGAGACCAATGGACAGCAGGTACAGCCAACCATCGACACCCATCAGTGGTTTGTGAATCGTGTTGCCCAGGCAGCTAAAGGCATCACGGACCAGCCTGATCTGGCCTTCGCTCCTTCAGGAACGGCGAACGGCAAGCCTGGATATTGGAACATGGCATGGAACAACATCGCACCCCGATTAGCATTGGCGGTCGCGCTTGACAACAAGACCTCCGTACGGATGGGACTTGGAATGTACTACGATCATTTTGGCGAGGGCATCGTTGACGCGTTTGCCACGAATGGTTCATTCGGCCTGTCGACTTCGATCCAAAATCCGGATGGTCAATATACCGTGGATCAGGTGCCTAGATTTACGGGTATCAACAACCTACCTCCGTTGAAGGGCGTTAACATTCCGTCGACGATCCAGTATCCTTACACCCCTCCCAATAATGTCAACACTGGACTTGGCCTCGACTGGGGCGTCGATAACCGGATCAAAACGCCATATACGATAGCCGCCGACTTTTCGATCCAGCGGGAACTACCTCATGGTTTCTCCGTTGAAGGTGACTACGTCGGCACATTTGGTCGACATTTGCTCCAGCAGCTCGATCTCGCAGAACCGTTGGACCTTGTAGATCCCCAATCGGGTATGGACTATTTTCACGCTGGTACCCTTCTCGCTAAAGCAGCGTATGCGGGACAAAATACTGTGCAACCCATCGCCTACTGGGAAGACCTCTTTCCCTATCTGAAGACGAGCGCGATGAGTGCCACACAGAACATTTACACGAATCTGTATCAGGGACTGGCTGCAAACGGGGCCAACGACTCATATGCCCTGATCGTGCTTGACGCTTATTGCGATCCGAATAGCGGTGGCCTGGGTTGCGGCCCATATGAAGATGCAAATGGCAATGTGACCACGCGCTTTTACCAGCGCCAATTTTCCTCCTTGTATGCTTGGTCCTCTATTGGCACAAGTAGCTACAATGCTCTGCAGCTGACGGCGCGTAAGGTGACGAGTTCCGGACTGTCGTTCAACTTCAGCTACACATATTCAAACTCGATTGACATGGGCTCGGACGCGGAGCGTAACATTGGGACCGGTTCGTTCAGCAAGATCATCAACAGCTTTAATCCGAAGCTGAATCGCGGCCCATCGGATTTCGATGTTCGTCACCTGTTGACTGGCGATTTCATCTATCAGCTTCCGTTTGGTCGAGGCATGCGCTATGGCTCGCAGTCGAAAGCGGTTGTAAATGCGCTGATTGGTGGATGGACACTGTCCGGTATCACCCGCGTTTCCAGCGGATTGCCCTTTAGCGTTTACGGGCCTTACAGCTACCCGACAAATTTCGCATTCCTCAGTGCCGTCGTCCCGACTGGACCCATCAAGATGCACCGGCATTTACTTAACAACCTTCCGGAAGCTTTTGCCGATCCGAATGCACTCAACACCGGGATCGCAACTGGCCATCCACTTCGCTACCCATATCCCGGGGAAGCGGGAGCGCGCAACGTATTCCGTGGAGACGGGTACCTGGAGCAGGATGGCAGCTTGTCGAAAGCGTGGAAGACCTATCGCGATCAGACCCTCCGGTTTGCATGGGAAGTGTTCAACGTTACCAACACTTCCCGCTTTGACACCAATCCGATCAGCAGCTTTGGCGGCCTGAACGGCACTGTCACCAGCGCGGGCTTGGGTATTTACAGCTCAGTTCTCGTCCAATCCCGCAAACAGCAATTTTCCTTGCGTTACGACTTTTAGTGACAGACCCTGACCCGCCGCAGATTCCCTAAGAATTATGATCGATAGCGGGGCGGCTAGACCTGGAAGACAAACGAAGTTGCACCATGCAGCAGAGATGTTGAATTCCTCTCTGCATACCGGGGGAGGCCGCTGGAGTTTCGTTGTCAAAACCTGGTCTGCCCGGCGAATTTTGTACCAGTAGGCGAGAGAGAGAAACTGGGCAAAAGCAGCCGAGGAAATGGCGAGGAAGATCTATAAGCCGGAGGATGTTCGGATCAAGACGAGTGTCGCGGTGCGTGGGTGGACTGTCGACCCTCAAACCTCGCTGAAGTTAAAGCCAGTATCATCGCATTACAAGGTTTTCTCGACTTGCATCTCTCTGGAGAATTGAGATGGCGGATCGTTTGTTTATCGCGTTGATTGGCAGCCGGGACGCCGGGAAATCGACCACTGAATTGCGGCGCTTGTGCGCCGTCCAACAGCACAGCTCTGCGATCACGGAAGACGCGGCTTTGAGGGCTGCCTAGCAATGTAACTAACTGGCCTGAGTCGAGCGCATAGTGACCGATGTCTATAGCCTTACGGCGTGGCTGTTTTGGGAAGGTTTGTGACAATTTGCGTCGTTACGGCCGCATTAGGATCGTGTTTATCCCGACGCCTGCTCGGACGATCAGGACCGGCAATTCATCCATCCGTCCGTCTAACAATCAAAAACACTTGCGGCATGACAGAGGTCAAGAATCGAACGATTGGGCTAGATTGAGAAATGCTGTTGTGTATGGAATCTATGCAAATGACGTCTACAGGGCGCTGAATCTTCGGTCCCGAAAGGGACTCCTCTACATGCGCCCAGAGAACAATCCCGTATTTGCATAGTGAACGCTGTATGATCTCGATCTCTGGTTCGCTTCCGTGAAGAAATATCGGAGAAATGGCCGGAATTTACGGATTCCTCTGCCGCTAGCCCGGGAGAAGCCAACACTGCAGACCAAATGGCGGAGGGAGAGGGATTCGAACCCCCGTTACCCTTGCGGGTAAAGCGGTTTTCAAGACCGCCTGTTTCAACCACTCACACATCCCTCCGCAGGTGGGACGGTACTATTTCTTACCTGCAGGATATCAGTACGAACGTCTCTAAAGAGCATTGGGCTGCATTCCTTTCAGCGGACCCACGCTCTCCAGGCTCATGTTTCAGAAAGTCAATCAAGCTCTCTGGCAACAGAATCAGGCGAAATATCGGTCATCGGATTCTGTGCCGCCAAAGTGGGCAAGCCGTAGAAGCTCACAAAATTCGTAGACGAGTGAACACGTGCCCGTCGACATCTCCCGTCGAGCGTTATTGGGCTGGGGTCGGCGCTCCGCAGGGCGAGGTCAGCAGATCGCAGAGATCACCGCTTTGCTGCTCGCGAGTCGCCTGAGCCGCGGTGGGCAGCTGGCCGAGATTCCAATTCCACTGGATGAAGCGCAGGATGGAGACAAAATCCATCTGCTGGTGGGAATTGTAGTTGGTCTTGGCAAATGGAGAGATGACAAGCACCGGCACGCGCGCCCCGAGTCCCTCAGTATTGGCCAATTGCGGAGGAGGGACATGATCGTACCAGCCGCCGCTTTCATCCCACAGCACGATGATGGCGGAGTTTGGCCAGATGCTTGAGTTCTGCACGTCCTGCACAACCTTGGAAAGAAATTCGACGCCATCCATTACGTTGCCGCCGCCGGGATGCATATCCTCGGCTCCGTCCGGCTGAATCCACAGCACAGATGGAACAGTGCCATTGTTGAGATCGGACTCGAAGGACGCCAACGTGAAGTTCTGAATGTGGGAAGAGTTTTCCGTGCTGGTGAAGTACTGGAAGGGATCTTCCTGCGGGGTGTAGTCAATGCATGT
Organism: Acidobacteriota bacterium; assembly: GCA_021778815.1. Taxonomy (GTDB): domain Bacteria; phylum Acidobacteriota; class Terriglobia; order Terriglobales; family Acidobacteriaceae; genus JAKAAZ01. Next base: position 9,533 of record JAJYBW010000063.1, read on the forward strand.
CCCGCTTTGCGAATTCGCGTAATTCGTCTGGTAATAGCCCCAGGAAACCTGAGCTGCCGAGAGTTGGTCGCCAAGCGTCGTCGTGGCGAGAGGAGCGGCGATGTGGCCGAGCCCCCGTCCTTCTGCTGTTCGACGGCACTGCAAGGATCGTAGTAAGGGAGACTCGAAGCCGTGGTGAGATCGAATGGAGTAGCGGCCACCATGTAGAACTCCTGAGCAGGTTCGCTGTTCATGGCCGACGCAAAAAAGTTATCGGCCAGCGCGTATTGCTGCGCATAAGACCAAATATTGCCAATGGACCATGAGGAGTTGTCGCTGGCGAGGCCGCCGATGGTGTTGTCGTAGTACTGCATAGCCAGGTCGCCGTTGGTGTAGGAAAACTTGTCCATCAGGCCCTTGTCCCAACTGGCGATGTAGATTGGTCGATTGTGCTTGGGATCACCAACCTCGAGGCTCTTTACTAAGGTGGGCGAGACCGTGTTCCCTTTCGCATCAACCTGAAAATAGCTGGGAAGCGACGCGTTTAACCCGTTCGCGCCCGGATACGTGCCGAACAAGTTGTCGAGCGAGTGATTCGGCATCATCACGATGACCAGGTTCGTGATGGGCGAATTTGTGGCTCCCTGCGTCTGGACAGTAACCGTGCTGGAGGCCGTGGCCGTGGCTCCGCTGTCGGATGTGGCGGTCAAAACGTATTGCGTCGTGGAAGTGGGGGAAACGACTGCCGAACCGGACTCGGAAACGATTCCTATTCCTTGATTGATGGAAACAGTCGTGGCGTTATTGGTTGACCATGAAAGCGTCGCGGTGTTGCCGCCGGTGATGGTGGCGGGCGAGGCAGACAGCATTGCTGTGGGAGCCGAGCTTTGCACCGTAACCGTGGCGCTTGCAGTCGCTGTGCCGCTGTTTCCGGTCGCCGTCAGGGTGTATTCCGTCGTGGTCGATGGCGTCACGGTGGTCGAGCCGGACGCCGGAACGGTGCCGATGCCTGGCGCAATCGAAACTGCGGTGGCGTTGGTGGTGCTCCAGCTAAGCATTGCTGGATTTCCGGCCACGACCGTCGTCGGAGCGGCCGCGAGCGTCGCCGTAGGAGCAGTCGCCACGGTCAGGTTGATTGTAGTAAAGGACGAGTGCCCGCACTTGTCCCACTCCTGGACGACAGTGTGGTTGTAGCCCGGATTCAGAGGCAACTGAGTGTTAATCTGGGCTACGCCGTGCGAGCTGTAAACCTGGACATTGTTGACATAGATGCCCATGGATCCCACGCCCAAAGCGCAGGTAGGCGCGGAGCCCGTGGCAATATATTGCACCGGTGAAGCGACGGTCGCGCCCGGGGAGTGGGGCTGGTTACGGTTACGGTCGCGAACGCAGGGACCGCGATCGCCATAACGACCAATAAGACATAGCGAAGAGCTTTCATCACTTGGCCTCGGGCAAATAGGTTCTGGCAGACTGTTCAATGTCATGTCCGGCCAAGGGAGACCTTGAACCTGGAGCAGGGCGCAGCGGCCTGAGGACCGTCTCTTGCATGAAACCATACGCCGACCTGCGACAAGCGCAATCGAACATCTGCAGACAATGTCGCAATATTTGCATAATGAACAGATGATTTGATGGGAAGAAAAGCGGGCTGGGAGTTCGTTATCCTAAAGGACGAAAAACAGCCTAATCCTTATAGAACATGTGGCGTCTGCGAGGCGATCTAAAACCGTGTTGCCTCTGTGAAAGTTGCACACAATCTCGCAACTCTAACAATCGCAGCAAATCGAAGCGCAGCGGACAGGATACTGTCAACCACAACGTACAGGTTCATTGGTCCCCAACATCGGCGCTTCCGGGCACGTAAAGTTTGTGGGACTTTTCGGATCCACTCCCATTCCTCGACAAAGCGGAGCATAGGATCCATGTGTCCAAGTCACATTGTCCCGAAAGTGATCTGTGTTGGAGCCTGTCGTATGCGGTATCTTGCAACGTCAGCAGGGCTATCCTCAATGTAAGGGCGGCAAAGATAGCCCTTTAAAGTGGCGGATCCGAGATTGCAGAAAAATGTTGTAACGCTTTGGACCGGGATGGGCTTTATCCATATAGACTAAAACGTCAAATTCGCATTGGACACACCACGAGATATGTGAAGTTCTCCTGTGGAACACAATTGACTGGATTGGGTCTGCGTATCCCTCCCCCCTAGATGTGTTCTGC
>JAJYBW010000064.1 GCA_021778815.1 Acidobacteriota bacterium
TATCTGAGGTTCATACTGGAATGTGAAAGTTTATCTGTAACTGTTGGTGCCGAAGAAGGGACTCGAACCCCCACACCCTTGCGAGTACATGGACCTGAACCATGCGCGTCTGCCAATTCCGCCACTTCGGCCTGTGTTCCAGAGGCTAGCTGTCCGCCAGAAAATTAGCGGCAGTCCTTACTCTTACAAAGACAGCAGATGCTGTCAACATTTGGACGCAGAAGAAATTTCCTCTGCCCGCGACGACCTGCCTGCGAATGGTACATTTGCAATCCCCGCATACGCGAGTATTCTGAGATTTCGTTCCTGATGCGTAGTGTTGATGCGATGCGCACACGCGAAACCGAACAATTCACAACGAAAGGCTTTCGGCATGACGAACTCTTCACTTGCCAATCCCGCCAGTATTCCACCTGAGCTTTCCACCGAGATTCGCCGACTCATGCATGACCTGAGCAATGCGCTTGAAATTGTATTGCAGGCCGGGTATCTGCTCACCACTGCGGAAACGGAAGAACCGGTGAAGGAGTGGATCGGCCTGTTGGATGGAGGCGCACAACAGGCCTTAAAGATCCATCAACAATTGCGGGATTACATCCGCATCCACAGTTAACGGTGCAAGGCGGCACGCACAGCGATTAAGCCAACTGCGCATCCAGCGTAATTTCAGCGGCCTTCAAAAGGCGCGAGATCGGACAATTTATTTTCGCCTCATTCGCTGCCGTGGCAAAGGCCTCTTTGCTGGCCCCAGGAACTTTGGCGCGGGTCGTGAGATGAATTTTGGTCACTGTCGGACCAGTCTGCAGCATCTCCAGCGTCAAGTCCGCAGTAGTCTCCAGGGACTCGGGCGTCAAGTTCGCCTTGGTCAACTGACCGCTCAGCGCCATCGTAAAACAGCCGGCGTGGGCGGCGGCGATCAACTCCTCCGGGTTTGTTCCTTTCCCGTCTTCAAATCGCGTATGAAAAGAGTAGGCGGTATCCTTCAAGACTCCGCTCTCGGTTGAAATGGTGCCGTTGCCTTCTCTCAGTGTTCCCTTCCAAACTGCGCTTGCTTTCCGTTGCATGAATTTCTCCTTGGATTCGTTGAGGATGGGCCGGGAACCTGGGTTCCGTGACCCGCGGTTGAAATTCAAGAATAGCAGCCGCACATCTCAGAGTCGAACCCGCCAACGGCATGTTGATGTCGCATATTGCAAGCGCCCAGCCGCTTCGTTCACGCGTAGGAATGCCCGAGGCCAGCGATCAAACATGGATTCACAGCTCGTCGGCATTCAAAACTGAGTGGCGCAATCAATGAATGTTGGTGGGGCCAAAGGGTCGAGGCTGCAGCGGCAGTTCGAAGGTGAACACGGATCCGTGCCCCACCTGGCTGGTCACGCTGATCGTGCCGCCATGAGCTTCGACAATCGCCTTGGCAATCGCCAATCCCATGCCTGTCCCATGAACCTGGTAGCGTTGCCCGGTGCCGCGGTAAAACTTGTCGAAGATAAAACTCTTCTCCAGCATTCCAATTCCCACTCCGCGATCGGCCACGCTAACGACAAGAGCATCTCTGCTTTCCTCCGCGCTGATGAAGATCGGACTCCCGGCCGGGGAATATTTTGCGGCGTTTTCCAGCAGGTGATGCAGGACTTTTTCGATCATGCGAATATCGAATGGCACCGGCCGCAAATCCTGCGGAAGTCGTACGGTGACCGGATGCGCGGCAACAATTTCTTGTGCATTCTGCACTGACTGATCCACCAACTCCTGCACCGGATGCAGTTGCAGGTCAAGCTGGACCTCGTGAGCGTCCAACTGCGCCATCTCTACCGCCTCTTCAATCAAACGATTGAGGCGCCCGCTCTCTTCGTCGATGATGGTCAGCAATTCATTCCGCTGTTCAGCCGTCAGCTGCAATTCTGAGCGCAGACTGCTGACAGCCCCCATGATCGAGGTCAGCGGAGTACGCAATTCATGTGTCACGGAATCGAGCAGCGCGCTCCGGATTCGTTCGCTTTCGCGCGCGGCTTCGGTTTTTCCCAGTTGTTCGACGGCTCCAGCCCGTTCAACCGCAATGGCGACCATACTCCCCAGGGCGTCCAGGCTCTGCCGGGACGGGCACTTACCCAGAATGCCCAATGCCCCAATGGGACGAACCCCCATCATCAGCGGAACCAGGCAGATTCGCTTCTCTTCATTTCTTTGAATGTCCCGTTCGCGGGAGGCAGCGCGAAGCATTTCGTCGCTGATCACCTCGTTGCTTCGACCGGAATGGTAGACGCTGCTTCTTGAATTCACCAGTAGCGCCGTGCCCTCTGTAAAGAACGTGGCTGTAATAATCCTGGGGATAGAATTCAGCAAATCGAGAATATTATCGGTGGTGAGCAGTTGCCGGCTGAAGTCGTACAGGCGTTCCATCTCAATCCGCTGGCTTTTCGCCTCGTTGGCTTCATCCCGGGCACGGTTCGAAAGACGGCTGGATAGAATCGCAGTCACCAGAAAAGCGCTGAGCGACACCCAGTTCTGAGGATCGGCGACGGTGAATTTTCCAATGGGCGGCAAAAAAAAATAATTGATCGCCAGCGTGGCAACAATAGACGTAAAGACTGCGTTTGAAAGTCCCCACCTGCCGGCGATAAATAAAACGTATAACAATAATGTGAGAGAAACTGTGGTGTGATTGACATGCAGCAGAGAGAAATATATCCAGACAATCAAGCCCACAGCCATGGCGGATAAGACATACCGTGTGGTCGGAGATGGGCTCTCTCGCAGCATCATCCCAATTCTACTCAGGTCGTGTAATCGATGACGCCGCAGCCCGTAAAAGTAAAGCCCGTCAAGACGCCGGAGCAATGGCTGGAAGCAGCAGCGCCGGAAAAGACTGCGGGGATATTCAAGGTCTTTCTCGGCTATGCACCCGGCGTCGGCAAGACCTTCAACATGCTCAGCGAGGCCATCCGGCGCCGCAATCGAGGCGAAGATGTGGTCATCGGGTTCATTGAAACCCACCAGCGTCCCCGCGTCATCGAGCTTGCAAAACAGTTGGAGGTGATCCCTACCCGAAAGGTGGAGTACAAAGGCACCTTCTTTGAAGAACTGGACGTTGATGCTGTACTGGCGAGAAAGCCGCAGGTCGTTCTGATCGACGAACTGGCACACACAAATATTCCCGGTAGCAAGCACGAAAAGCGCTATGAAGATGTTCTGGAAGTGCTGCAGCACCGCATCGACGTGATGTCTGCGCTGAATGTGCAGCACGTGGAGAGCCTGGCTCCCACGATCCAAAGCATTACTGGGGTCACGGTGCGGGAAACCGTTCCAGACTGGGTGCTGGGTCGCGCGGATGAAGTCGTCCTGGTCGACGTGACCCCGGAAGCGCTGCAGACCCGTATGCGGCGCGGGGATATTTATCCAGCGGAGCGCATTGAAAGGTCGCTGGCGAATTTCTTCCGCCGCGGCAACCTGCTCGCCCTGCGAGAATTGGCGCTGAAGCGAGTCACCCATGCCGTCGATCAGAACCTGGACGCCTACTTGCGCAGAAAACAACTGGGCCAGGACTGGGTGGTGCAGGAACGAGTCGCTGTCTGCATCAGTTCCAACCCCGCATCCCAACAGCTGATTGCGCGCGGCGCCCGCATGGCCGAGGGCATGGACGCGGAGTTCTACATCCTGCACGTCGATTTACCTGACGACGCGATTGAAGAGAAGAGTCGAAATCTGGCGGCGAATCTGCGCTTCGCGGAAAATCTTTCTGCCCGGATCTTCCATGTGCCGGGTGGCAAGGTTGCCAGCGCGATCGCCGATTTTGCAAGGGAGCATCGCATCACACAGATTATTCTTGGCCGCTCAGCGGTTCGAGGGTGGCGGAACTATCTCTACTTTATGGCCATCCAGAAACTGCTGCGTGAGGCTCCTCACGTCGATGTGCACATTGTGACCCAGGAACCGCATTGAGACCTCGATGAGGGATATATCAACCCAACGACGCGATGTGACAGAGCCAGCCAAGATTCTGATTGTCGACGATGAGGCGCAAATCATTCGGGTTCTGTCCATGGCCTGCACAGCACAGGGCTATCGCGTGAAGTCTGCGTCGGATGGAGAGTCCGCGCTGGATGTGCTAAAAAGCTGGTCCGCTGACCTGGTGATTACCGATCTATCTATGCCGAATATGGATGGCGTGGAGCTTTGTCGTGCGATTCGAGATCAGTCCAATGTGCCGCTTCTAGTGCTGTCGGTGCGCAATCAGGAGAAGATAAAAGTCGAAGCCCTGGATGCCGGCGCTGACGACTATGTGACCAAGCCCTTTCAGATCGACGAGCTTCTGGCGAGAATTCGCGCTGCGCTCAGGCGGTTCAAGAACGCAAAAAAAGAAGACAAAACAGCGGAAGTAGCCATTGGAGATTTCCGCATCGATCCCGGATCGCGGCAGGTCTTCGTGCGTGGTGCGGAAGTTCATCTAACGCCGAAGGAGTTTGACCTGCTGCACGCAATCTCGCGCTATCCGGATCGCGTCATTACTCGCCGCACGTTGATGGTTGCGGTCTGGGGTGGGTACAACGTGGATCAGCCTGAATCTCTGCGGGTCCTTGTCGGACAGTTACGCCGCAAGATCGAACCCGCGGATGTGCCGCAATACATCCTGACCGAACCCTGGGTTGGATATCGCTTTGTCCCGGACGGGGTCCAGCCCCACCCGTCTTTATAACTTTCTTACGACCTTCTTACGCCCTTTTTATTCGGTTTGATGCCAACTAGGTGAGGCAGCAATATCAAGCCGAGCCAACAAGATGTCGAACCTAGTTCTTTTGGGAGTAATCGGTCTTATGGCAGTCACTCTTCTCGCATTTTATTACCGAGGATTCGCGCGCATAAAAAGCGCACGGAAAGCAAAAGGCAGCCGATCGGTTCACCCGTTCGGTGAAATCGATGCTTCCAGCACGTCCAAAAAAACTCCTCGTCATCTCTGTTTGTTGCTATTCGCCGCAGTTTGGGTGACCGCAACGGCCCACGCACAATCGACACCGCAAACAACGGAACAGCTGGAGCAACAGGTCCAGCAGCTTCAAAAGCTAGTTCAGCAATTGCAATTGCGTGTCGAAACCCTGGAAAAAGAGCATGGGCACGCCACACCAGCAACCCAGGCTACAGCCGCGTCAGCGGATCAAGGAACCGCGGTTGCACCTGCATCGCCCTCCGTCCATCCCGCGCCTGCCGCCGTTGCAAACAGCGTTGCACCGACGCCTGCCCCGACCACGCCTGCAGCCAGTGCAAGCACATCGAACACTCAGGCATTGGCGATTCCGAGCTTTCTTGACGGAACAACACTCAATTTCACACTCGACGGCTACTATGAATACAACTTGAATCGACCCATTGGACAGATGAATCAGCTTCGCGCCTACGATATCTCCAGCAATAGCTTCAGCCTGAACCAGGCAGATATTGTGATCAATCACCCGGCCAATGCTGCGCAGGGAAAACGGATCGGGGGCCGACTCGACCTTATGTTCGGCCAGGCAACGGAAACTGTGCAGGGAAACGCGAACAACGAGTTGCATCCAAGCACGTGGAGAAATGTCTTTCAGGCGTATGGCACCTACGTCGCGCCTGTCGGCAGCGGCCTCACCATCGACTTTGGCAAATGGGCCAGCGCTCTTGGAGTGGAGGGCAACTACACGAAAGATCAGCTCAATTACTCCCGCTCGTATTTCTTCAATTTTCTGCCCTTTTACCATATGGGATTCCGCACGGCATATACGTTTAACCCCAAACTGACGGTGGCTTATTGGCTGGTGAATGGAGCCGAGCAGACAGACGCGTTCAGCGGATTTAAATCGCAGAACTTTGCATTCACGCTCCATCCAGTGAGCAATCTCAGTTGGCAGATCAATTATTTCTTCGGCCAGCAGCAGCGGACTTTTGTGCTCAGCGGAAATCCAGACTCAACACAAACGGCGACCCCAATCATTCCCACGCCGAACGGGAAAGAGCATATCTTCGACAGCTACGCGACCTGGAATATCACACCGAAGTGGACCCTGGTCGGCGAAGGCGACTACGTCATCAATCGCGAATACAGCGAGTCGGCTCCGCAACACGTCTCCGGCGGTGCTGCTTATATGAACTATCAGTGGACCCCAAAATTCGCCACGGCTACGCGCTTCGAATACCTGTCCGACCCACAGGGACTGTTCAGCGGCGCATCTCAGGCCCTGAAAGAGTCGACGGTAACGGCGGATTATGAACTGACGGATGGATTCAAAGTGTTTCTTGAATGGCGCCGGGATTTCACCAACCAGCCTTATTTCCACACCGCGACCGTCGATCAACTTGCGCCGCAGCAAACCACCGCTGGATTCGGCCTGGTCTGGTGGTTTGGGCAAATGCACGGCGCTTGGTAATCGTATTAGGAGGAAAGTATATGACCGATCTCTGGATGGTTCTGCTATCCGTTCTGTTTTTCGCAGTTGCAATCGGCTACACCCTCGGGTGCGAGCGTTTGAGGTAATCGTATGCATATCGAAACGGCAATTCTGCTTCTCATCTCAGTGTCGATGCTTGTCTATCTTGTATTTGCCCTGTTGCGTCCGGAGAAATTCTAGCGATGACCGCAAATGGATGGTTTCAAATCGCACTGTTTTTTCTGTTGATCGTGTTGATTGCGCGACCGCTCGGCATTTACATGGCTAACGTCTTTGAGCGCCGCAAGACATTTTTGGATCCCGTGCTGATTCCAATCGAACGCATTCTCTATCGGCTGACGGGCGTTGAAGCGGACAAGGAAATGCGCTGGACGGAATATGGAATCGCGATGCTGCTCTTTAGTCTCGTCTCCATGCTGCTCGTCTATCTCATCCAGCGGGTCCAGGCGTGGTTACCCTGGAACCCGCAGCATCTACCCAATGTGCCCGCAGTGCTGGCGCTGAATACGGCCGCTTCGTTTACTACGAATACGAATTGGCAGTCGTATGTGCCGGAAACCACGATGACCTATCTGACCCAGATGGCCGGGCTTGCCTATCATAACTTTGCTTCAGCGGCAGTCGGCATGGCGCTTGCAATCGCATTCATTCGCGGCATCAGCCGGCGCGAGCAGAACACACTGGGCAATTTCTGGGTGGATGTTACCCGCGCAACTCTATGGGTGCTGCTGCCTATTTCTATCGTCTTTGCCTTGGCGCTTGTTTCGCAAGGCGTAGTGCAGAATCTTCATCCCTACAGCACCGCACACTTGGTAGAACCACAAAAAGTCGTTGCGCCGGATAGCGCCGGAAGACCGCTCTCGCAGGTGATCACCACACAAACGATCGCTCAGGGCCCAGTAGCATCGCAGGAAGCCATCAAAATGCTTGGAACGAACGGCGGCGGATTCTTCAATACCAACAGCGCCCACCCGTTTGAAAACCCGACCCCACTTTCCAACCTGCTGGAGATGCTCGCCATCTTCGCGATTTCTGCGGGATTGACCGTCACCATGGGACATATGACAGGGTCTCCGCTTCACGGCTGGGCTGTTTTTGCTGCCATGGGAATCTTGTTTTTTGCTGGCATCACCCCCGCGTATTGGGCGGAAGCACGCGGCAACCCGCTGATGCATGGCGTGGCTCAGCAGACAACAGAAACCCAAACCGGCGGCAACATGGAAGGCAAGGAAGTCCGATTCGGTATTGCCAACACAGCGCTGTTCGCGACCGTCACTACCGATGCAAGCTGTGGCGCGGTGAACGGCATGCACGACTCCTTTACGCCGCTAGGCGGAATGGTCCCGATGGTGAACATCATGCTGGGAGAGATCGTCTTCGGCGGTGTGGGCGCCGGCATGTATGGAATGTTGATCTTCGTCGTTCTCTCCGTCTTTATCGCCGGACTGATGGTCGGTCGAACCCCGGAATATCTCGGCAAGAAGATCGAAGCCTATGACGTGAAGATGGCGATGCTATACGTCCTCATTTTCCCGCTGTTGATCTTATGTTTTAGCGCGGCGACGGTATTGCTGCCTCATCTCGGACTCAGTAGCCTGGCGAACGCAGGTCCGCATGGCCTTTCGGAAATCCTGTACGCCTTTTCCTCGGCAGCCGGCAATAATGGCTCAGCCTTTGCGGGGCTCAATGCCAACACGAATTACTTCAACCTCACCCTCGCGATCGTGATGCTATGTGGACGTTTCCTGATGATCGTGCCGATGTTGGCAGTGGCCGGAAACTTGGCTCGGAAGAAAATCGCTCCCGCATCTGCAGGCACGTTCCCAGTGACCACGCCGTTGTTCACCATTCTTCTAACCGGAGTCATTGTCATCGTTGGCGCGTTGACCTTCTTTCCAGCGTTGACGCTGGGACCAATTCTTGAACATCTGCTGATGTACGCAGGAAGAACTTTCTAGTCAGAGCATGGCTGTTCGGAGAAATAAGATGGCGAAATCAAAAAGCACGCATCAACGATCGATTTGGGACCCGCAGATCGCACGCCGCGCCCTGATCGACTCGTTGCCCAAGCTGAACCCTTTGAACATGATGAAAAATCCGGTGATGTTCGTTGTCGAAGTCGGCAGCGTAATCACCACCGTGCTTCTGCTGCAGCACATTGGCAGGGACGGATCGGCAGTCATTTTCAATCTTCAGATCACCCTCTGGCTATGGTTCACGGTGCTGTTCGCGAACTTCGCAGAAGCCATGGCGGAAGGCCGCGGCAAAGCACAAGCCGATGCACTACGCCGCGCCAAGTCAGAGACCATGGCGAATCGGGTGAATGACAGAGGCGTGGTCGAGCAGGTCCCCAGTTCTAAGCTTTGCTCCGGCAATATTGTGATCGTCTCCGCTGGCGAAATGATTCCTGGAGACGGCGAGATCATCGACGGCGTTGCTTCGGTCGACGAGTCCGCCATCACCGGCGAATCAGCTCCCGTCATTCGAGAGTCCGGCGGAGATCGCTCCGCGGTTACGGGAGGAACGCGCGTACTCTCCGATCAAATCAAGATTCGTATCACCTCCAACCCCGGCGAGACCTTCATTGACAAGATGATTGCCCTGGTGGAAGGCGCCGAGCGCCAGAAAACTCCAAATGAAATCGCATTGAATATTCTCCTCGCCGGCCTCACCATCATTTTCCTGCTGGCGGTCGTCACCCTGCAGCCGATTGCTTTGTACTCGCACTCACCGCAGACGGTCTTTGTTCTGGTTTCCCTGCTTGTCTGCTTGATTCCAACCACGATTGGCGGACTGCTTTCCGCCATCGGGATCGCCGGCATGGATCGCCTTGTCCAACATAACGTGCTCGCCATGTCTGGGCGAGCGGTAGAAGCTGCCGGAGATGTGAACACTCTTCTCCTCGACAAGACAGGAACCATCACATTCGGCAATCGACAGGCTACGGAATTTCTGGCCGCGCCCGGTGTCAGCAAAGACCAACTGGCCGACGCGGCGCAACTTTCTTCGCTTGCCGATGAAACGCCCGAAGGCCGCTCAATCGTTGTCCTGGCAAAAGAGACGTATGGATTGCGCGGACGTGACCTGACAACCATGCACGCGGAGTTCGTCCCTTTCAGCGCCACCACCCGCATGTCTGGCATTAACGTCGATGGACGCACCATCCGCAAGGGTGCCGCCGACTCGATTGCAACCTATTTGCAGGCGTCCGGCGGCATACTTTCCGATGAGGTCCGCGCCGACGTAGAAAAGATCGCTCGTAGCGGTGGCACGCCTCTCGTGGTGGCGGAAAATAATCGCGCCCTGGGAGTGATCCACCTAAAAGATATTGTCAAGGGTGGTATGCGCGAGCGCTTCGCTCAGCTGCGCGCCATGGGCATCCGCACCATTATGATCACGGGCGACAATCCACTGACCGCGGCAGCGATCGCTCGCGAGGCGGGCGTGGATGACTTCCTGGCGGAAGCAAAACCGAAAGACAAGATGGACCTGATTCGCCGCGAACAGGCCGAGGGCAAGCTGGTCGCGATGACTGGTGACGGCACCAACGATGCTCCCGCGTTGGCCCAGGCGGATGTGGGCGTCGCGATGAATACGGGCACACAAGCCGCCAAAGAAGCCGGCAACATGGTCGACCTGGATTCCAACCCGACCAAGCTGATTGAAATCGTGGAAATCGGCAAACAATTGTTGATGACCCGCGGCGCACTCACCACGTTTTCCATCGCTAACGATGTCGCGAAATATTTTGCCATCATCCCCGCAATGTTCGCCGCGACATTTCCAGTTCTCAGCACATTGAACATTATGCATCTGCGAACACCGCAGTCTGCCATCCTGTCTGCGGTTATCTTTAACGCGGTCATTATCGTCGCGCTGATCCCGCTGGCATTGCGGGGTGTGAAATATCGGCCCATGAATGCGGAAGTTCTGCTGCGCAACAACCTCTTGATCTATGGACTGGGAGGGATCATTCTTCCCTTCCTCGGCATCAAGCTCATCGACATGGCGATCACGGCCATGCACCTGATTTGAGGATCGATATGCGGAAACAATTCATCACGGCCTGTTTGTATACTCTGGTGACGACTCTTCTGCTCGGGCTCGGCTATCCGCTTGCCGTCACCGGGCTGGCGCACTTGCTGATGCCGGCAAAAGCCAACGGTGAGCTGATCACGCAGAATGGCGTTCTTGTCGGCTCGAAATTAATCGGTCAACCGTTCACCGGATCCGGCTACTTTAATAGCCGTCCGTCAGCAGCGGGCAGCGGCTACGACGCGTCCAACTCTTCCGGGTCGAACCTCGGCCCATCCAACGCAAGCTTGATCGCTCGTGTCGACCAGAGCGTTCAATTCTGGAAGAACCGCGAAGCCAAAGTCGGAAGTGGCAATGCAAACGTGCCGGTCGATCTGGTCACGACCTCCGCTTCAGGATTGGATCCGGACATTACCGTCGCCGCAGCCGAATACCAGATACCCTCGGTCGCGCACGCCCGCCGATTGCCTGCAGATCAGGTGAAACATCTTGTGCAGGCCCACATTGAATCGAGACAATTTGGAATTCTGGGCGAGCCGCGCGTCAACGTGCTGGAATTGAATCTGGCACTTGACGCGCTGTCCGCGCAACAAAAATAGTCTTGCCATCCACGACGAAATCATCCTGGTATCCGTTGGCCTAACCCGAGAAACCTCGCGTGGTATTCATGTCTGCGAGCGCAATTCGGCAGTCTTCATTTAGAATCGACTATGTCACCGCGCCGGGATGGCGGAACTGGCAGACGCAGCGGACTCAAAATCCGCCGAGGGCAACCTCATGGGGGTTCGATTCCCCCTCCCGGCACCAATAAAATCAATGATTTAGCAAATAAGCGCATCTTCGGATGCGTTTTTATGTGCCCAAACTGTGCCCAAAGTGTCGAAAGCTACTATGAACGAATGCCAGCAGCGCTCAATAGAACTTCTGAAGGAGAATTGCTATAGCGCAGTTGTCGATGCGGCAGAAAATTGCAGAATTTTCTCGCACAGACGGTCGAGCGAGGGCGACTGACCGTTGGCCTTTTTGAGCCGTTCCAGGAAGTAGCCAATGTAAATCGAGTTCTTGCCAAGATCACCCGCGTTGCCCGCATCAGCGCGCGCTTTATTTTCGACCGCCTCTAACTGTGCTTCACCTTGAGGCCCGAGCGAGACTATGAATTCGCGCTTCGCAGTATCAGCCAGATCGGAGGGCCAAATTACCAAATTGTCCCCCCATATGACTCCCGAGGGAAAGAGGTTGTCCTCATCGCCCACAAGCAGTCGCACTAAA